>CAYGUZ010000302.1:0-3077 GCA_964353215.1 uncultured Flavobacteriaceae bacterium | reverse complement strand
GCCTCTTCCTCATAAATATTACCTGCCAAACCATAGACCGTTTCGGTTGGTATGGCAACAATCTCATTGTTTCTTAACAGCTCTTGACAATAGGCAATATCTTTTGTGATAACACTTTTCATTCTGTAGCAAAGATAATGCAGCTATATGGTTTCATCTGTATGGCATTAGAAAATAAGCCCTTCACTTTGTTATGAAACTTTGAAGCTAGACCTTTGTGCTCTTATGCTCAAAATAGCCTTTCATCCTATTTACAAACATCTCTTACCAGAAGGGCATCGATTTCCGATGATTAAATATGATTTACTACCGCAGCAGCTACTTTATGAAGGCACATGTGATGAGGATAATTTTTTTGAACCAACTTTTCCTGATGATGCGTATATTCTAGCAATCCACACAAAATCTTATTATGAAAATCTTATAAATCTAGCCATTAAACCTAGTGCGGCGAGAAAGATTGGTTTTCCACTTTCTGAAGAACTCGTGTCTCGAGAACGCATTATCGCCGATGGAACCCTAAAATGCTGCGATTTTGCCCTCGAACATGGTATCGCCATGAATATTGCCGGTGGCACGCATCATGCCTACACAAATCGTGGTGAAGCATTTTGCATGTTGAACGATCAAGCTATTGGCGCACGTTATCTTCGATTAAAAAAATTAGCCGGAAAAATCTTGATTGTAGATTTGGATGTGCATCAAGGCAACGGCACAGCGGAAATATTTTACAATGATGCATCGGTCTTCACCTTTTCCATGCACGGGGCATCGAACTATCCCTTTAAAAAAGAAGTTTCGGACTTGGACATTCCTTTAGAAAAAGGCACTGATGATAAGACCTACCTAGCTATTTTAAAAGATACCTTGCCAAAGCTAATTGCCAAAGAACGGCCCGATTTTATTTTTTATCTCTGTGGAGTGGATATTTTAGCTTCGGATAAGCTAGGCACCCTAGGTATGTCTTTGGAGGGCTGTTTGGAGCGTGACCGTTTTGTGTTGCAAACCTGTAAAGACCTTAAAATTCCTGTTCAATGTAGTATGGGTGGCGGGTATTCACCAGATATAAAGATCATTGTTGAGGCACATGCCAATACATTTAGATTAGCTCAAGAGATTTTCTTTTAAAAAAGCATTCATAAATTCAAGACTTACCTAGAATAAAAAAATTAAGATGTGTTTTAAGTTTATAGCTATTCACCATATGTGATTTTGTAACTTTATAAAAAATTAGCACACATGTTATCAAAGAAATTAGAAAAAGCGCTCAACGAGCAAATACGAATAGAAGCAGAATCTTCACAAACCTACCTTTCTATGGCATCTTGGGCAGAAGTAAAGGGTCTTGAGGGCGTTGCAGGCTTCATGTACGGGCATTCAGATGAAGAACGTATGCATATGCTAAAATTGGTAAAGTATGTTAACGAACGTGGTGGTCATGCTAAAATATCTGATTTAAAAGAACCAGAAACCGAGTTCGGAACTTTAACCAAAATGCTACAGAAATTATATGATCACGAGGTTTTTGTTTCGCAAAGTATTAATGAATTGGTTCATGTGACCCTTGAGGAAAAAGACTATGCAACCCATAATTTTCTGCAATGGTATGTAGCCGAGCAATTAGAAGAAGAAGCTTTAGCAAGAACTGTACTCGACAAAATAAACTTGATTGGTGATGATAAGGGTGGACTCTATCTTTTCGACCGAGACATACAACAATTGACGGTTGAAAGTGCTGCCTCGGAAACAATGGGGGAATAATTTTAACATCTAAGCTTATTTAGATTAATTTAAAATAGTATATTTTTGTACCATTCTGTTTTAGAAATGGGCAAAAAGAAAAAGAAATCCGCTAAGAAAAAATCACAGCTCAAAGAGCTTGTACCCAGCAATTGCAAAACCAAATGCTGCAAAAAGTTCAAAAAAGGAGAAAACAAGCGCTGTAAGCGATGCCCTTGCTATGATTTACTCAAAAAGGTAGCTTAATTATTTATCCTTTACAAAGGTTAGCCCTTCAAGGTAGTTACTACTCGTATAGCCGTCAATATAAGTGGTTGCATGTTTCAAGAAAAGTGTACTATGCCCACATTTTAATGAACAAGCTGTTCGATGGTCTTTGTAGAATTTTATTTTGTGCTTTAAGTAAAACTGATAGGCCAATATATTTTTATCAGCCAAAGTGTTTTCAAAAGATTTTTGGTCTTTCCAAAAATCACGTTCATCCTCCGAACTTAAAAAAGTATAGCTGAGTTCGTATTTGGCATCTTTTTCGGCCAGTGAAGCGTAAAACGATTCAGTGCTCATAAGGCGTTTCGTTTGGCCTAATGCTCCTAGAGGAAGTATAAGCAAAGCAAATGCTATGAGTTGTAACTGTTTCACAAAATTGTTTTTTAATAAGACGAACTACATCTCATTAAGTTGCATTGATTTATTTAATTTATTGTTAAAAATTCACCCATAAAAAGAAAGAGGGCAAAATGCCCTCTTCTCTCGATAGTATGTTATTAGGTTTATTTGCCCAACATCAAAAGCTCATTGCATCGTATTTCGGTGATATATCGCTTTTCACCCTCTTTGGTTTCATAAGAACGGTGCGTTAGTTTTCCTTCTACGGCCACCTGTTTTCCTTTTGCTAAGTAGTTTTCCACAATTTCAGCGGTTTTGCCCCAGGCGACTATATTGTGCCATTGTACGTCCTCCACCTTTTCGCCCTGTGCATTTTTATAGCTTTCACTGGTTGCGATAGAGAATTTGGCCAATTTATTACCATTGTCCATGTTTACAATTTCTGGGTCTTGCCCTAGGTTACCAATCAACTGTACTTTGTTTTTTAATGCGTTCATCTTTCTAATTTTTATGGATTAACAGTTAATACTATCAAGCCACCTTGACTTGACACTGCAAACCTAAGACGGGCAAGAAAGAAGATTCGGTTTGGAAGCATTTATTTTCGTTTGTAAACGTTTGTTGTCGTTTGAAATTGTTTTTATCGCCCCCTAAGAGGGTATCTATATACAATGTGGAACAGGATTAAATAGTTTTTGTGGGTTAAACCGTAACCAGATAAAAAAGGGACT
>CAYGUZ010000301.1:0-3090 GCA_964353215.1 uncultured Flavobacteriaceae bacterium | reverse complement strand
TCATTGGTTCTGGTATTATGGGAAGTGGCATCGCTTGCCACTTTGCCAACATTGCTGTTGAGGTCTTATTGCTTGACATTGTCCCTAGAGAATTAAATGACAAAGAAAAAGCTAAAGGTCTTTCTCTTGAAGACAAAGTAGTTCGTAATCGTCTAGTAAACGATTCGTTGACAGCTGCATTAAAATCAAAGCCCTCTCCTATTTACCATCAAAAATTTGCCAGTAGAATCACTACTGGAAATTTAGAAGATGATATCACTAAGGTTTCTGAAGTAGACTGGATTATTGAGGTGGTTGTAGAAAGACTGGATATTAAAAAAATAGTTTTTGAGAATTTAGAAAAACATAGAACTCCCGGCACCTTAATTACATCGAACACCTCTGGTATTCCTATCAATTTTATGAGCGAGGGCAGAAGTGATGATTTTCAAAAGCATTTTTGTGGAACGCACTTTTTTAACCCAGCACGATACTTAAAACTATTCGAGATTATTCCAGGTCCCAAAACTTCTTCAGAAGTATTGGAATTTTTAAACGGCTATGGAGAGCAATTCTTAGGTAAGACCTCGGTGGTTGCCAAAGACACCCCGGCCTTTATCGGTAACCGTATCGGTATTTTCAGCATTCAGAGCCTTTTTCATGCGGTTAAGGAAATGGGCATGACCGTTGAAGAGGTCGATAAACTTACAGGGCCGGTTATCGGTAGACCAAAATCGGCTACGTTTAGAACGGTTGATGTAGTTGGCTTGGATACTTTGGTACATGTTGCCAATGGAATTGCAGAAAATTGTAAAGATGACGAACGTCATGCTTTATTTTCCTTACCAGATTTCATATCAACAATGATGGAAAACAAATGGTTGGGCAGTAAATCGGGGCAAGGCTTTTACAAAAAATCAAAAGATGCCAAAGGTAAGACTGAAATCTTGACACTTGACTTGGACACGATGGAATATCGTTCTAAAAAAAGTACAAAATTTGCCACACTTGAGCTCACCAAAACCATTGATAATGTAGTAGACCGTTTTTCTGTTTTAGCTGGCGGAAAGGATAAAGCGGGCGAGTTTTATCGTAAGAGTTTCGGTGCACTGTTCGCCTATGTTTCGCATCGCATTCCAGAAATTACCGATGACCTCTATAAAATAGACGACGCCATGAAGGCTGGTTTCGGTTGGGAACATGGTCCATTCCAAATATGGGATGCTGTAGGTCTTGATAAAGGTTTAGAATTTATTGCGGCCGAAAATCAAGAGGCAGCATCTTGGGTGGCAGAAATGAAAGCCACTGGCATTACTTCATTTTACACCGTAAAAGATGGTGCTACTTACTTCTATGATATTCCTAAAAAAGAAATGGTCAAAATTCCTGGACAGGATGCCTTCATCATTTTAGATAACATAAGAAAGTCAAAAGAAGTCTTCAAAAATAGCGGGGTGGTAATCGAAGATTTAGGGGATGGTATTTTAAATGTTGAGTTCCAATCTAAGATGAATACCATTGGTGGCGATGTTTTGGCCGGATTAAACAAAGCCATTGACTTGGCCGAGAAAGATCACCAAGGTCTTGTAGTTGGTAATCAGGCTGCTAATTTCTCAGTTGGTGCCAATATCGGAATGATTTTCATGATGGCCGTCGAGCAAGAGTATGATGAGCTAAATATGGCCATAAAAATGTTCCAAGATACCATGATGCGCATGCGTTATTCATCTATTCCGACAGTATCTGCCCCACATGGCATGACTTTAGGTGGAGGCTGTGAACTTTCATTGCATGCAGACAAAGTAGTTGCTGCAGCTGAAACATATATTGGTCTAGTAGAGTTCGGAGTTGGAGTTATTCCTGGTGGTGGAGGTTCTAAAGAATTTGCTTTACGAGCATCGGATTCTTTTAGAAAAGGTGATGTTGAATTAAATATTTTGCAAGAGTACTTTTTAACTATTGGAATGGCAAAAGTATCCACTTCAGCCTATGAAGCTTACGACCTAGGTATTCTTCAAAAAGGAAAAGATATTGTTGTAGTTAACAAAGACAGACAAATCGCGACTGCCAAAGCGCATGCCAAATTAATGGCTGAAGCGGGCTACACAAAACCACCGACCAGAAAAGATGTCAAGGTACTCGGTAAGCAAGCCTTAGGTATGTTTTTAGTTGGAACTGATTCTATGGAAGCAAGTAAGTACATTAGTGAGCACGACAAAAAAATCGCAAATAAGCTAGCTTATGTTATGGCAGGTGGTGATTTATCTGAACCGACCTACGTTTCTGAACAATACCTTCTTGATATTGAGAGAGAAGCGTTCTTATCGCTCTGTACCGAACGTAAAACATTAGAGCGTATTCAGCACATGTTAAAAACTGGTAAACCATTGCGAAACTAGTTTCGTAGTATTGAGAAATGAGTAATTAAGAACTGAGATGCACAAAGTTGAAAATCTTAAAATTTGGAGTAAAGCAATAGAACTTGTAAAAAAGGGCTACTTACTTATTTCTGAATTGCCAATAGATGAAAAATACGGACTGGTCTCTCAAATTAAAAGAAGTTCAGTATCAATTCCTTCTAACATAGCTGAAGGGGCTGGTAGAAATTCCAATAAAGAGTTTAAACATTTCTTGAGTATAACAAATGGCTCTGCTTATGAGCTTCAAACCCAATTAATACTTACAATTGAATTAAAACTATTAACTAAAGAAAAAGTACAACCATTAATAGATAATTGTATTGAACTGCAAAAAATGAATTATTCATTTCAGCAGAAACTGTAACTCAGTACTAAAATCTATTTACTCAATACTAATAGCAAATGAAAACAGCATATATAGTTAAAGGATATCGCACAGCGGTTGGCAAAGCTCCTAAAGGTGTATTCCGTTTTAAAAGAACAGACGAATTGGCCGCGGAGACTATTGAACACATGATGAAAGAGCTACCCCAATTGGATAAAAAAAGGATAGACGATGTTATTGTTGGCAACGCTATGCCTGAAGGGTCGCAGGGCTTGAATATGGCACGTTTGATTTCTTTAATGGGATTAGACATTGTTGATGTTCCGGGTGTAACGGTAAACAGATTCTGCTCTTCAGGAATTGAGA
>CAYGUZ010000300.1:0-3100 GCA_964353215.1 uncultured Flavobacteriaceae bacterium | reverse complement strand
TCAAAGGCCTTATCTTGAACATGATAGATGATTTCGGTAGATACATTTCCAAAAGGCCATGCTTCTACTAAAATTACCATTCTATTTGTCTTTTTTACCGAATTAATGAGCGTATCAATGTCCATAGGACGCACCGTACGCAAATCTATAATTTCGCAACTAACCCCGTCTTTTTCTAATTCGTCAGCTGCTTTGTATGCTTCTTTGATAATTTTTCCAAAAGAAACAATAGTTACATCGGTGCCTTCTCTCTTGATATCGGCAACCCCTATAGGAATCGTATAATCTCCTTCAGGTACTTCACCTTTATCACCATACATCTGTTCAGACTCCATAAAAATTACTGGATCATCATCTCTTATAGCAGCTTTTAAAAGTCCTTTGGCATCAGCTGGGTTTGACGGAACTACAACTTTTAGACCAGGGCAGTTCGCATACCAGCTTTCAAAAGCTTGTGAGTGCGTTGCCGCCAATTGGCCAGCAGAAGCAGTTGGACCCCTAAAAACAATAGGGCAGGCAAATTGCCCACCTGACATTTGTCTGATTTTTGCCGCATTATTGATTATTTGATCAATACCGACCAGTGCAAAGTTAAAGGTCATAAACTCAATAATAGGCCTATTGCCCAGCATTGCCGAACCAACCCCGATACCTGCAAAACCGAGTTCAGAAATTGGGGTATCAATAACACGTTCTGCACCAAACTCATCTAACATTCCTTTAGATGCCTTGTAAGCACCATTGTATTCAGCAACTTCTTCACCCATTAAATAAATACTGTCATCACTTCGCATCTCTTCTGACATGGCTTCGCAAATCGCTTCTCTAAATTGTAGTGTCTTCATATGTTCGTTAAAGGAGTCTTATATATTGTAAAAATGCAAGCAAAAATAGCAAATTATATAGGAATAGTTGCGCTCTAAATTTTAAAAAAAAGAACATTATTTATTATGCATGCATAGTAAATTTAAGTTTTAATGGTTATCTTTACACAGTAAAATTTTAGATAAACCTATGAAGATTTTAGTTTGCATTAGCAATGTGCCAGACACTACTTCCAAAATTAATTTTACGGAAGGTGACACTAAATTTGATACCAACGGAGTGCAGTTTGTAATTAACCCGAATGATGAATTCGGACTTACCCGTGCCATGTGGTTTAAAGAAAAGCAAGGGGCCACCGTACACGTCGCGAATGTAGGCGGCGCACAGACAGAACCAACTATAAGAAAAGCATTGGCAATTGGTGCCGATGAAGCCATTCGTATAAATGCCGAACCAAAAGATGGTTTTTTTGTAGCTAGACAACTTGCCGAAGTAGTAAAAAACGGAGGATACGATTTGGTAATTGCAGGAAGGGAATCCATTGATTATAATGGCGGTATGGTCCCTGGTATCTTGGCCACTTTATTGGACATGAATTTTGTCAATACCTGTATCGAATTGGAAGTCGATGGCAATGAAGCAATCGCGACCCGTGAAATAGATGGTGGAAAAGAAAAAATAAAGACTTCGTTGCCACTAGTAATCGGAGGGCAGAAAGGATTGGTTGAAGAGAGCGATTTGCGTATTCCAAACATGAGAGGTATAATGATGGCACGCAAAAAAGCCCTTAATGTCGTTGAGCCAATTGATGCTCCTAGCCCGACTGCCGATAAAAAGTTTGAAAAACCAGCTGCGAAAGGACCTGTGAAATTGGTCGACGCAGAAAACGTAAGTGAATTGGTGAGCCTATTACATAACGAAGCTAAAGTGATTTAACGATTCTTGCTTAAATCATTCTGAACTTATTTCAGAACCTAAAACAAAATTTATAAAATGTCAGTACTCGTATATACAGAAACAGATAAAGGAAAATTCAAAAAGAACGCCTTAGAAGTAGCATCTTACGCTCATGCCGTTGCCGCACAATTAGGAACCACGGTTACCGCAGTAGCAATCAATGCAGATGACAGTGCCTCTTTGGGTGCATATGGGGTTAGTAAAATCTTGAACGTTTCAGATAGCAAATTGGACACCTTCAATGCCAAAGCCTATGCCAATTGTATTACCCAGGCCGCAGAAGCTGAGGGTTCAAAAGTAATCGTGGTAAGTTCAAGTGCGGATAGTAGGTTCTTAAGCGGAATTTTAGCTGCAAAATTAAATGCAGGCTATGTCCCTAATGTTGTTGCCGCGCCAGAAAGCACCAGCCCTTTTGTTGTAAAAAGAACGGCATTCAGTAATAAAGGCTTTGCGCATACAGAAATCAATGCCGAAACCAAAATAATAGGTCTTTCCAACAATGCTTTTGGCATCGCAGAAAATACTACAACCGCCTCGGTACAAGATTTTTCGGCGGCAATCAATGATAACGACTTCGGAGCTAAATCTATAGAAATTGATAAAGTTGTCGGAAAGGCAACAATTGCAGATGCGGATATTGTGGTTTCTGCCGGTCGCGGTTTAAAAGGTCCTGAAAATTGGGGTATGGTAGAAGAACTGGCCGATGTTTTAGGTGCGGCTACAGCTTGCTCAAAACCGGTATCCGATTTAGGCTGGCGACCCCACGGAGAACACGTTGGCCAAACTGGAAAGCCAGTCGCCAGTAACTTATACATTGCTATCGGAATTTCGGGTGCAATTCAGCATTTGGCCGGAGTAAGTTCTTCAAAAACCAAGGTGGTTATCAATAATGACCCAGAAGCACCTTTCTTCAAAGCCGCCGATTATGGTATTGTTGGCGATGCTTTTGAGGTCGTACCAGAACTCATTGAAAAATTAAAAGAATTTAAAGCCCAAAACGCTTAATTTTTGTTAATTTGCCCGTTCGAGGGGCTGTTCAAATAGATAGTCGCTCTATGTATTTGAACAGCCTTTTTTGGTTTCTACAAGATAGCTATGAGTTTAGTTCGATTAAAGATAAAGGGAATATCATATAGCCAAACGCAAAATGGTGCTTACGCCCTTATTTTAAATGAAGTTGAAGGCGATAGAAAACTTCCTATTGTTATTGGTGCTTTCGAAGCCCAGTCCATTGCAATTGCCTTAGAGAAAGAAATAAATCCGCCCAGGCCTTTAACACACGATCTTTTTAAAAATTTTTCCGATCGATTTGACATTG
>CAYGUZ010000299.1:0-3101 GCA_964353215.1 uncultured Flavobacteriaceae bacterium | reverse complement strand
CCTTTGGATTTTACGTAGTTATTTAAGCTTACATTCCATTCCCAGTTGGCGTAGTGAGAGCAAACCACGAGAATGCTTTTTTCTTTCTCTATTTCTTGAATAAGTTCAACATTCTGAATGGCATATTTTTTTGCCACTGCTTCTTTAGAGAGATTCATGGTTTTGACCATTTCTAGAAATGAATCGCAGAGGTGTTTATAGAATTCTTTTTCAATACGTTTTCGTTCTTCTATAGGTTTTTCGGGAAAAACAAGTTTCAAGTTAGACTTTACAACGCTTCTGCGATACCCTATTAGGCGATAAACAAGCATGAATATCAAATCTGAAAACCCATAAAATAAACGGTGAGGCAATATAGATATAAGCCATAGAAAGGGATAGGCCATTACGAAAACAAGGAGTTGCATATACCGGAGAATAATGAGCAAATATAGCTATATTTGAAACCAATAAAATATGCTTTATGTATAGTTTGCATCCTGCAACAATTGCCATTATCGCCGCTAATGTTCTAATATCGTTAAAAGGCTTTAATGATACCATATTCTTTGATAGGTATAAATTTAGTATTGGAGGAATTAGGGCAGGAGAGAAGGAGCGTGCGCTCACTTCAGGTTTTCTACATGTAGATATTGCGCACTTGTTCTTCAACATGTTCACGCTATATTTTTTTGCGGATGTCGTCATAAGCTGGTTCGGCCCCGTTCAGTTTTTAATTATCTACTTTATAGCCCTTGTAGCGGGTAATTTATTAAGCATCTTTTTTCACAAAAACGAACAATATTATAGCGCTGTTGGCGCGAGCGGAGCGGTTACCGGCGTACTGTATTCGGCAATATTACTTCAGCCAGATATGCAATTGGGCTTCTTCTTTATTCCCATTCCTTTGCCCGCTTATGTTTTGGGCATTGGGTATTTATTATATTCCATCTACGGTATGAAAAATCGGGTCGGTAATATTGGGCATTCCGCTCACTTTGGTGGTGCCATAGGTGGCTATGTGACCACTTTAATTTTTAAACCTTCTCTGTTTCAGACGGATACTCTTATGGTTATGCTGTTGGCACTGCCCATTGTTGCACTTTTCGCCTTGGAAAAGCTGGGAAAATTAAAATAAGTAATCCTTTTCTTACTTAAAAAATACCTTTCATCGGACTGTCAACATTTTAGGCAGGATTTACAACATAAATTGCTGTAATCAAAGGCATGAGCTTAATTTTAGATTTTAAAATAGTGTTCTATGTCCCAATTTAAAAAGTTCAACCTACTTTCCTTTGCATTTTTATTTGTATTCTCGTGTTCTGACGAGACCACTTATTTTGACCAGGAGGCTGAAGAGGCCTTTAAAGAAAAAATTGATCAAAACTCAGTTTCTGTAACGGACTTAACCGAATTGAACAGTGTGCTTAATTTTGATGAAGCCGGTGTCGTTCGTTTGCTTACCACTACAACTTCAACGTCTGGTAAATCTTTTTCAAACGCTAAAGGAAATGAATTGGCAGGTGATTACCCATTAACATTGGTAGCTACACTTGATGCACCAAGTCCTAATTTTGAGGGTTTTGATAATTTAGCGGCAACGCATGTCGCCATTAATGGAGATGTAGCTTACGTCACCTATAATACGGCTGGTTTAGGCTATGCAGGTGCCATGTATATTATTGATATAGCTGACCCGCAAAATCCCGTTGTACTTTCAGGTATTCTATATGATGCAGATTTAAATTCTGTAGTTTACAACGAAGACCATGCATATGTAGTAGGGGGCTTCGACGCCGGTGAATCGTTGACAAACGCATTTATTGCAAAAATACCGGTTGCTGGCAATACCATAGATAATGATAATATTACCTATGGAATACAAGACGGTTTTAATGTGCCAGATGTAGCTGTGCAAAACGACAAGGTTATTGTTGGTAGTGGTACTAACGGCTTTCTTACTGCTTACGATAAGGCTACAATGACAAAATTATATGAAACACCGGTTACCGATGTACGATCACTTTCTATAAAAAATAATACCATTGCTGTATTAGACGCTAGTAGTGGTGTAAAGTTTATGGACCCAAATTTTAACGTAATCAATGAAATAGCCATATCTTCCGATTTTGGTATAGATGAAAAACGTACCATTGCCCATTTTGGAGAAAATGTATTGGTGGCAGAAGGTTCTAATGGAGCGGGAGTCTATAATACTGCTACAGGAGCATTTATTGAGTATTTGCCTATATTATTAAATCCTGATGGGATTGAGGCGATAAATAAGGTCACCAATGCGGTTTCTGTAAACGAAGACGTCGTATTTATGGCCAATGGCGGTGCCGGTTTGGCATTATTCAAGGGCACGGGTTCCACGGCCGATCCTTACGGAGTTATTGACCTAGCGGGTTCAATCAATTATGTTGCTTCTAAAGGAGATTATTTATTCGCCGCGGCAGGTCTTGGAGGATTCAAGGTCATTAAAATGAATAAGCCATCGCCCGAGCTAGAAGAAAGATGTGCGGTTTCACCAAGTTATGATGGATCTAGTAGATTGACAGTAAATGTTGGTGAAGATTTATCATACAGCGGTTCTAGGAGTTTAAGAGAACTTACTGTTAATGGTTCTCTTTTATTATGTGGATCATGGACTGTAAGAGATGGTATTACTATAAATAATAATGCACTGTTCGAATTGAGCGGTTCAATGACAGTCGCTAGAAATAATAGAAGACGAAATGTTACGGTCGGTGAAGGCGCAACTTTTAGGATAGAAGATGGAAACTTGACAATTTGGGGAGATTTGATTCTTGAAGATAATGCCTCACTTGAATTTATCGGAACCAATTCGGTAACCGTGCATGGTAGTGTTATTCAATCAAGTTCAGCTGCGGTTAGTGGTAATTTTGATGATACGGAAGGAAAATTTTAATAAAACTTAAAGAATAAAAAAAGCCCGGTACAATTTGATTGTACCGGGCTTTTAATTTTAGATTATTGAAATTTAGTTGAGTAACAACTCTGCTACTTTTTCTTCTAATGCCGGCCCACGTAGATCCTTGGCTACAATTACTCCATTTTCATCCAATAAAAATGCCGCAGGTATTGCGTTTATGTTATAC
>CAYGUZ010000298.1:0-3103 GCA_964353215.1 uncultured Flavobacteriaceae bacterium | reverse complement strand
GTATTAGTGCCGGCCTAAAACCTATATTCGTTTTTCAGGAAGAGGGAGAATAGATAGAAATACCTTTAACACAAGATAGTTAGTGACTATTGAATCGTAAGAAAGTGGTAATAAAGTTATCTTTTTTTCGAGTGGAAACTGGTATCTTTTTCCCATTTTTTAAATAGATGATGCCCGACTTATCGTACTTATCAATGAATTTCAGGTTGACCATAAAAGATTGATGGGGTCTCGTGAAATTTACTTTTTCAAGTTTCTCTTCGTATTCCTTCAAAGGTTTGGAGGCTATATATTTTTTGTCATTGGCCAGATAGAATGTGGTATAGCCTTTATCGGATTCGCAGTACAATAATTCTTGCAGGTCGATAACTTGAAAACTGTCGCTTAGGGAAAGTACCAAAGTAGCATCATCGTGGTACCAGACTTTTTTAGCAGTGTCAATCTGTTTCTTTTGTTCTTCAATGGGCAAAGTTTTTACTTTTTGAAGCGATGCTTGTAGTTCTTCGACTTCTACTGGCTTTAGCAAATAGTCAACTGCACCAGCCTTTAGGGCCTTTAATGCATATTCTTCGTAGGCCGTAATAAATATGGTTTTAAAGAACAGGTGTTCTGTTTGGTCTAGAAAGTCGATCTCGGTACCTTCGGTAAGGTTAATATCAAGAAATAGCTATTCTGGTTTAGAAGCATTACTGACCACCACCGCTTCTTTCACGGAAGCAGATTCACCAATGATATCTATATCGTTTTCAAACGTTTCCAAAAGATTGACCAAACTTTTTCGAATATAGGCTTTGTCCTCTACGATAAGTGCCTTCATGAGTTCTTGTTCATTTTATAGGGAATGATCAAGGTCACCAGAGTTCCCCGTTCATTGTATTTTTTTCTGTCCTGAATATTAATATTTCCTGGCATGTGAAAATCCTTGGCCAACATTTGCAACCGTTCTCCGGTTATGGTCGTAGCCAAAGACCTTTTGTTCATGTTCGCCTTTTTGGAAATTGTATCGATTCCAATACCATTATCGGTAATGGTACAGCTCAATTTTTTATCCTTGAAGCTGAGGTGCACCTCTATTTCGCGTTGTTCTTGATCAGCCGTAAAAGCATGTTCAATGGCATTTTCTATGAAAGGCTGTATGAGCATGGGCGGGACCAAAAACAGGTCGATGTCTATGTTCTCGTCCACGACCAAGCTATAATCGTAGGGCGGGTCGGCATCCAAGTTTTGCAAGATCATATAATTGTCAATGGCATCCAGTTCCTGGATTAGGGGAACGACCTTGTCCCTGGAGTTTTCCAATACGATGCGCAACAGTTTAGAAAACTTGGATAGATAGGTAATTGATTTTTTCTCCTCCTTGTTCAATATTATCCCTTGTAGCACCGAAAGCGAATTGAAAATAAAATGGGGCGTCATCTGAGAGCGCAACAGCTTTTGCTCGGTAACAATGTTCTGGTTCGTGACCTTGATAGTCTTGTACTTTTGGTAAAACACCAAGGACCCGGATAGTATCGATATAACCAAAATGCCAATAACGGCCCAAAGATAGTTTTGTCGTGATTTGGCCAGGTCCTGTGATGTGGTCAGCACCGTTTTGGTCAATTTCAGCTCTCGGATGTTCGCCGAATCCAATGCCTGTTTATACTTGTATTCACTCTCCAACTGCGCAATTTTTTCGATATTCTCTTTATTAAAAAGACTATCGTTCAAGATTTTGTATTGTTGGTGACTTTCAAGTGCTTTTTTGTAGTTGCCCGTCGCTTGGTAGATTGAGGAAAGTATTTCCGAAGCTTGTTCTTGATACCCTAAATAACCAATTTTTTTAGAAAGTTTCTCAGCCTTCAAAATATAGCTTAGGGCACTATCATAGGCCTTCTGGTGCGCATCTGTTTTGGCCAATCCAATATAAGCGCCGCATAGCGTTTCCATAATTTCACTTTCTAAACTGATTTTCTTGGCTTCTGTAAAATATTGATTAGCCGTGCTATAATCTTCAAATTCCAAATAGACCCCACCGATATTATTTAGCATAAACGGTATCTCACTGTCTGCACCAATTTGTTTTGCTATACGCAGGGCTTTAAGATAAAGGTCGAGAGCACTTTTGTAATCACCGATATCATCATAGATTGTTCCTATACTACTCAAAGTGGTGGAAACTCCTTGTTTGCTATTTATCCGTTCATAGATTCCCAAACCTCTTTCGAAATTCTCCATGGCCTTATCGTAGTCTTCCTGAATTTTATAAATAGAACCTACATTGCTTAGATTATGGGCCATACTTATGCTATCGCCTCGCGATTCATTTATGTATAATGATTTAGTATAGTGCTCTAGGGCAAGTGGGTAATTACCCTGATTTCTGTAGATATTGCCCAAATTATTTAAACTATAAGCAACTCGTTGTTGGTTTTTGTCGGCTTTAGCAATAGAAAGAGCTTTATTTAAATATGAAATGGCTTCTCCATATTCCCCCAATATTTCATAAGATGTTCCCAAATTCAACAGACTAGCAGATAGATTATCACTTCCTATTTCCTCTTCTATGCCAATAGCCTTTTTAAAATATGAGACCGATTTTCTCGGTTCACCTTTATTTCTATAGGTTATGCCCATAGCATTGTAACAATTGGCTACACCCTTCTTAAAATGAATGTCTTCATACAATTGCAGTGACTTGGTATAGTAGCTAAGCGCCTGCTCATAATCTGCTTGTATTGCTTCTGTTATGCCCTTTATAAAAATACTTCTGGCTTCTCCCTTGGTAAATTGGATATCCTCTGCTATTGTATCCGCTTCTCTTAAATACTCAAGAGATTTCTCTATGTCACTACTGAAATAAGAAAAGGCGAGGTCATTCAAAAGATTTACCTGGGTCGTGTCCTTTTTGGTATGACGGGCCAATTCATTTTTTAAGCTATCTATTTTCCTCGTCTGGCCACAGACATTTCCCATTAGAATGAGAAAGAAGAAGATGATGATTTTTTTTACTATTGATTCCTTGGTCATGCGACGGAATTAAGTTTATAAGGAATTACCAAGGTAATCCTTGTTCCCCGTTCATTGTATTTTTTTCTATCCTGAATATTAATATTTCCTGGCA
>CAYGUZ010000297.1:0-3106 GCA_964353215.1 uncultured Flavobacteriaceae bacterium | reverse complement strand
GTGCAACAATATGCAAATACCGGTTTGGCATTACAGGAATTAAAATAAAAAGTGTTTTTACTACAGTTAAAAATCTCACATTTTATTAGAAAAAATGAATATTGAAATTCCTAATTGGATTATTATTGCTGGCGGAATAGGGCAAATTTTCACCGCCTTGGTGTATCCGTATATAAGACATAAAGTATTTGATTGGTACACCGATGTAAAACGGCTAAAACCCTTAAACCAAGAAATTGCCAAAACTTATGGCAGGTATATTCAAGGCTTGAACTTCTCTTTTGGGCTTATCGCCATCTTGATCCCTTCAGACTTAAAGAACCAAACCAATCTTGCTTTGGCACTAACGGGTCTTATCGGCGCTTATTGGGTAGGCAAAGTGGCTACACAAATTGCCTATTACCCCATGTATCAAATTCCGCAAAAGCCACTCTTTAAATATGGAGGTTATGGTATGAATTTACTGTTCGTTTTCTTCGCAGTAGTCTATACTTTGCTTTTTATTTACAATTTAAATATCTGATTTTAAAGTAGTTAATTTTTTTGGCACGCTGTTTGGTATTACCTAATCGGAAAGTAAATAGTTGCTTCCAGAATTTAAACCTTATAGTATGAAAAAGTTAGTACTTATTATTGCAGCGGTCTTTTTTGGTACAACCATGACCAAAGCTGAAACACTAGAAGATAAGGTTGTTGTTAATGCTTATCGTTATAATAACTCCTTCATCTTCGTAGAAAATGGAGTAACCTTCTCTGTTTATCCAGACGGAGAGTTTGATTTCTACATCGACAATCAAGTAAATGTTGGTGTACGAGGAAGAGTTGGTAATGTCGGCATCACATTCAATTCTGGATTTAATTACAATCCGTTTGTACAGTATGATGACTACGGAGCCATAATTCAAGTAGAAAACGTACCTGTATTTTATGACTACTACGGTCGTGTATCACAAATAGGTGGTGTAGATGTATGGTACAGAAACAATAGGGTTCGTAGAATCGGTGGTCTTAATGTCTTTTACAATGGAGGTGTATTTAGCCACTATACAGGATTCATAAACATTTATAACAGAAACTATGTATACCGTCCGTTTCACAGGTATTTTGCCAGACCGGCCGTTGGGTTCTGTAATGTATGGACAACACCTTACAGAAGATGGTACAACCCAGTTCGTTATACATGGTACAGACCTTATAGAGATAATTTTAGAAGGGCCTATGTAAACAGAGGTAGAGAATACCGTTTTAACAGATCACGTAGAGCTGATGTTTATAGAAATGACAAACGTGTTACCGTAAGGGAGAACAGAGGACGTAGAGGTGATTATGGTAGAAATGACAATAGAATCTCGAAATCTGATAGAAGATTTGCCGATAACGGGCGTAGCTCCAGTAACAGATCTGCGGTATCTAGAGGTAAGTCTACAAGACAAGGAGATGTACGAAGAGGAAATGATGTGGTACAACGTTCTAATAGAGGTACGAGCGTAACTAAGCGTTCAAATAGAGGTAATAGTGTTACCCAAAGATCGGTAACAAGAACGCCACGTAGTACGTCTATAACAAAAAGGGAAGTTACTAGAACACCTCAAAATAGAACTGTAAGCAGAAGTACGACAACGTACAGAAAGCCACAGACTCAAAATAGAAGTGTTGTAAGCAACAGAAGTACTCAGAAAAGAACACAAAGTGTGCAAAGAAGTACGCCTCAGAGAAGAACAGCAACGGTTACACGTAGTAGTTCTCCTCAAAGAAAAACAGTAAGTAGAAGTTCTTCTTCAAAAAGAAGTTCAGGTACAAGCTCTAGAAGCCGAAGTTCTAGAGTACAATAAATAGAATTTGCTCAGCGGAGTTAAAGATGCTTCGACTCCGCTCAGCATTCGAAACACCAACTGTTTTGTTTCTTGCCAAAGCAATTACAAAACAGGGTTAATCGAAGTTTTTAGGTTGGTTAGTTGTTACCCCGTAGTTTGATTTATCAGCTACGGGGTTTTTTATGAGATGGCAAATAAAAGATTTGCGTAATCGAATTAAATCTTGAAAACGATTACAGGTCTTTTGTCTGTTCGAGTGATTTTTAGGAACGAAAAATAATATCGAGAACCCGACAAAAGAACTTAACCATTTCTCGATACATATTTTACGCTTTAGCGTAAAATCCACTCGAAATGACACCGCTTGGTGTTGAGAACATCTAACTATGTACGCTTTCTAAAAAGCCTAGAAATAACCCCATTCACATCTTCAGAAATTCTAAGCCGATATACAATGCCTACGTACATCACCACTAGGAGCATAGATTTAAGAATGATATTTACGATTGGATGAAACGAAAAATAGAAATAACTGAAGAATGCCCCCAATATGACCAAAACTGCAAAAACCTTTACCGTGGCCATTGTAAACGGTTGAATTTTAAACTTTACGTACACGTACCAAAGTTTTAAAAAGTTAAAGAGACAAATAGCGATAAAGCTTGCCAAAGCAGCACCCTCTAGGCCTAAGTTGGGAATCAGCCATAAGTTTAAAAGAATGGTCAAAACAGCAAGACATACCCCAAATAACAACACGGTCTTATAATATTTTGAATTGTATAAGATGGCGTTGTTATTACCCAATAACGAATCAAAAACTTTGGCCAAACCAATAAGCAAAACAATATAAAATCCACCTCGGTATGCTTCTGGCAATAATTTATTCAGTTCCTCCAAATTCAAAATAATTAAAAGAAAGAGTATTCCAGAGGCGATAAAAAGTGTTAAAGACGTTTTTTCATATAACTTCTTTAATTCTAAAAAATTAGCTGTATTCAAAAGTTCAGCAGTAAGCGGATACGTAATGTTATGCATCGCCCGAGAAGGAACAATAATAACGGTTGCAATAAAAACCGCTACACTATAATAGGCAACGTTTTCAATCTCGATAAATTGATTGATCATTACTTTGTCTATTTCCAATAGGATTAGCGCCGCAGAACCACCAAGAATTATCAATACGCTATAACCCAGTATTTGTCTAGTTTCTTTTGGGAAATTAAAATCCAGTTTTAAAGTTCTTAAACTATAGGCATAAAATTTAATAATCAAAGTTCTTATAAGGTAAACCC
>CAYGUZ010000296.1:0-3115 GCA_964353215.1 uncultured Flavobacteriaceae bacterium | reverse complement strand
GTCGTTGCCGTTGTATCCATAAAAAAGTCGTTTTAATAAAACTTTAGCAAATTTACATCTTTTGCGCTATTGGAAAAAGATATTCTGGGTTGAAAACTTTTTCAAAAGCGATTTATTTTACAAAAAACATAAATACGATTAAATAGACCCATAACAAATCTAAAAAATGCCAAAATGTTGCTCCTAATTCTAGCCCCAACATATTTTCTGGCGTGTATTTTTTTCTTAACTGTTGGGTTATCACCACTAACAATGAAATTAAACCTGCAACTACATGCAGTATGTGTACAAATGCGATAAGAAACACATATGACATTTTTATATTACTTGTAGGCCCCGTGAAATAGTAACCGCTTTCTAACATCTGAGAGAACCCAACGAATTGAAGCACTATAAAGCTTATTCCCAAAACCAGTGTAATCACCAAAAAGTTGGTCACTTGTTTTTGATGGTTCTTTTTTGCCGCTCTTTTTGCCAGAATATAGGTGATACTGCTACTAATAATCAATACCGTGCTGATAAAGAAAGCCTGCGGTAATTCTATATTATCTAACCAATCTTCACGCTTACTACTTACTATGTATGCACTGGTCCAGCCGGCAAAGGCCATAACCAGGCTAATAATGCCGAACCAGAGCATCATTTTCTTTGACCTCTCATGCTTTTCTTTTGCCGTACCCTGTGTTAAATCCATATCTACACCTTAAATAAATTTATCAACTACGTATACAATCTGCATTAATGTAATATAGCTGACGCTTGCCAACATTAAACTTCTTGCAGTTTTGTTATCTCTTTTTTCATATAATTTAAAGGCAAAAACCAGCATTACAATACCCATTACTAGCACAATTGCTGCAGCTGGTATAGAAAGATGTAGCCTACCCGTGAACCCAAATACCGGCATAATGGAAATTACTATCATCCAAATCGTATACAATATAATTTGTAATACCGTACCCGTATCCTTTTTGCCAGTAGGCAACATTTTAAATCCTCCTTTTTTGTAATCCTCGTCCAACATCCAACCTAGGGCCCAAAAATGGGGAAATTGCCAGAAAAACTGAATCATAAACAGCGTGCCCGGTTCTATGCCAAAGTCGTCGGTTGCCGCTACCCAACCCAACATAAATGGTATTGCGCCAGGTATTGCGCCAACAAAAACCGCCAACGGTGTTTTCGTTTTAAGCGGCGTATAAACGCTGGTATATAAAAAGATGGAAATTGCACCGAACATTGCCGTTTTAGGGCTAAGAACATAAAGTGCTACAATGCCCAAAACAGTAAGTATAAGTGCCGTGGCCATAGCGCTGGATACGGACATTCTTCCTGATGGAATAGGCCTATTCTGGGTCCGTTTCATCAACGCATCCAAATCTCGCTCTATCACTTGATTAAAGGCATTAGAGGCTCCAACCATACAATACCCCCCAAAGGACAAAAGCAAAATAGCGGACCATTGTAATTCGTATGCGCCTAGAAAGTATCCGGCTATTGAGGAGAAGACAACACTAATTGCCAATCGCACTTTTGTGATTTCTTTAAAATCAGAAAGAACCGAGGAAAAACCAGAATTGATAAGAGTGCCTGTAGCAGACTTCATTCGCAAACGCTATTGGCCTGCAAAGATACTGCCGAGCATGCTCTTTTGCAACGAATTCGTTGGATTTATAGTAATAAAAAAGGCTCGGAAAACCGAGCCTTTTTTTATGTATTAAAAGTATATCCGCTTACTGTAATTTAAAGTTTATAGGAATACTAAATGGTACTTTTACCGCTCTACCCCTTTGCTTACCAGGGGTCATTTTTGGAAGTTTTTTAATAATACGCAACGCTTCTGCCTCCAAATTTTTATCCGGACCACGCATTCTGATATTACCGATACTACCGTCTTTCTGAATAACAAAAACTACACTAACGCGACCTTGCACACCCATTTCTTGGGCAATTTCAGGGTAACGGAAATTTTTACGTATGTGCTTGTTCATTTGCTCTTGAAAACACGCCTTTTTATTACTTGCGTTTTCACAACCCGGAAAAACAGGCACATCTTCAATAACCGCAAAAGGTACCGAAATGTCTTCATCAACTTCTTCCACTTCAACGTCTTCCACCTCCATTACTTCCTCTTCTTGGCTAGTTTCGGTAGACTCTATGACGGTTTCTTCAACTTCTTCTTCATCTTCTACAACCTCAATTACCTCTGGAGCAGCTGGCGGTGGTGGTGGCGGTGGCGTTTTAATCTGTTCCGTCATCGGTACTTCTTCATCTAACTGGTCTTCTACATTAAGGCTAATATCATAACCGCCGTCGTCATCATAGTTCTTATACTCTAAAGCTCCATAAACCAATGCCATAACCGCAGCTAGTCCAATAACAAAATAAAGACTGCTATTTCTACCTACATCAGCTTTTGGATTCTTTTTTGGTTCCATATTAATTTGATTTTAGTGTTCGCTAATTTAAATATTAATTCGATAAAATGGCAATTATAATGAGTCATTTTAACTTCTCACTGAGTGAAAAGTACTTTTTAATGAGCAAACAGCCAAAAATAGCACCACCTACATTGGCTAAAACATCTGAAACTTCTGCTGCTCTACCAAAAGGCATTACATATTGCAAAGCTTCTATAAACAGCCCATAAAATACGGTCGTTACAAATATTCTAAGCAATGCTTGCTGCTTGTTAAAAACACCTTTGGCACGTTCCTTCAAAAAGAGATAGCCCAATACCACGAAGCCAAGATGAAAGATAAAATGAGTGATTTTATCTATATGCGGTATTCTAATACCAATCTCATTATCAAAACCTGAGAAAGAAAATAAGCTGAGTGATGTTATTAGCACCACCCAGCTTATAAACAAAGTTGCAAATAGATGCTTTTTAAGCACCTATCAATTCTTTATAATCGGCATCACTTAACAGTTCGTCTACCTGAGAAGAATCGGTAATCTTGATTTTGATCATCCAACCATCACCATAAGGGTCAGAATTGACTTTTTCTGGTTCTTCTTCCAAAGACTCATTAAAAGCTATAATTTCACCGGTAAGCGGTAAGAACAAATCAGAAACCGTCTTTACAGCTTCTACTGTACCAAAAACCTCATCTTT
>CAYGUZ010000295.1:0-3134 GCA_964353215.1 uncultured Flavobacteriaceae bacterium | reverse complement strand
GATAAAGGCTATCCAAATGTATAAATTGCTCCCTTTGTTTCTCTGAAAGTTCAGTGAAGTATTTAAAAACGATTTCAGCAGTCATTGGCGTATGTTAAACTCGGTAAAAATAATACTTTTAGCACCTTAAAAACGTTTTCACAGAACACTAACTTTTCAGACTTTCAATTTAGTTACCTTTGTAATGTAAAATTTTAGTAAATGCAGAAAGATACAATAAGGTTTTCAAGAAAAGATTCCGCACAATTCTTTAGAACACTTAATAAAAGAGTCAATCAATATTTCAACGAAAATAAAATCAAGAAAACTGGTAATTGGAGACTTCATTTGAAGACAATAGTGATGTTTTCTTTGTTTTTGACGCCATATTTTTTAATACTAACCCTGGACCTTCCTTTTTGGGGCTACTTGCTTTTATCGATAATAATGGGTGTAGGTATGGCCGGTGTTGGAATGAACGTGATGCATGATGGCAACCACGGTGCATATTCGAACAAAAAATGGGTAAATAAGCTTATGGGGAGTAGTATCTATATTCTGGCCGGTAATGTTTATAACTGGCAAGTTCAGCATAATGTTTTGCATCACACCTATACAAATATTCATGAACATGATGAAGATATGGAAGCCGGAAGAATACTTCGCTTTTCAAAACATGCAGAGTGGAAAAAACATCATAAATTTCAGCACTTCTATTCTATCTTTTTATATGGCTTATTGACCTTTAACTGGGCGATAACGACAGATTTTCAGCAGATGTACCGTTACATGAAACGTAAGCTTTCTTATGGAAAATTACCTAGCCCTGTAATCAACTGGAGTACATTGGTTATTACTAAAATACTTTATGTTACGATTTGGATCGTACTTCCGTTAGTTCTTGTTGATATTCCATGGTGGCAAGTCTTATTGGGCTTTTTTATTATGCATTACGTAGCCGGGGTAATTTTAAGTGTTGTGTTTCAATTAGCACATATCGTCGACGATGCCCAGACTCCTTTACCGGACGAAAGTGGAACCATGAAAAACACTTGGGCAATTCACCAGTTGTTCACGACGGTGAATTTCGGTACTAAAAATAGAATTATCAATTGGTTTACAGGTGGATTAAACCATCAGGTCGAACATCATATTTTTCCAAATATTAGCCACGTACATTACACAAAAATCTCTAAAATTGTGAAACAAACGGCTAAGGAGTTCGATTTGCCATACAATGAATATAAAACTACAAGAAAAGCAATAATTTCGCACTTCAAACATTTGAGAGAGCTGGGCAAACAACCTTCTTTACAATACTAGAAATTACATCATATAATGAGCAACCAACTTTCGGACAGGATAAACAGCGTTACTCCTTCCGCTACCCTTGAAATGGCCGCAAAGGCTCGAGAACTAAGAGCTGCAGGTAAAGACATTATCGGGTTAAGCTTAGGCGAACCTGACTTTAATACACCAGATTATATAAAAGATGCTGCCATTCAGGCCGTTAAAGATGGTTATAATTCTTACACACCTGTTGATGGCTATGTAGAGTTAAAACAAGCTATAATCACCAAGTTTAAAAGGGATAATTCAATAACTTACGAACCTTCCCAAATTGTTGTGTCGACAGGTGCCAAACAAGCTTTGTACAACGTTGCCCAAGTGAGCTTAAACAAAGGTGATGAAGTTATTCTACCTTGCCCGTACTGGGTAAGTTATAGTGATATTGTAAAATTGGCCGACGGTGTACCCGTTGAAGTACCAACTTCAATCGAGAATGACTTTAAAATGACCGCTGAGCAGCTAGAAGCGGCGATCACTCCAAAAACCAAAATGTTATGGTATAGCTCACCATGCAACCCAAGTGGTTCAATTTATAGTAAAGAAGAACTTAGGGCATTGGCCGATGTTCTTCAAAAGCACCCTCAAATCATTGTGGTAAGTGATGAAATTTATGAACACATCAATTACGGTGTTACTTCGCATGCTTCAATGGCACAATTTGAGGATATGTACAATCGAACGGTAACCGTAAACGGCGTCGCAAAAGCCTTTGCCATGACTGGATGGCGTATTGGTTACATTGGTGCGCCCTCTTACATCGCTCGTGCTTGCAATAAACTACAAGGGCAAGTGACCAGTGGAGCTAACTGCATTGCACAACGTGCAGTAATTACGGCCTTGACAGAATCTCCGGACCGTATTCAATACATGGTAGATGAGTTTAAGGTTAGAAGAAAATTGATTCTTGAATTATTAAATGGTATAGAAGGGTTCAAATGCAACGAACCAGAAGGAGCTTTTTATGTGTTCCCAGATGTCTCTGCCTATTTTGGAAAAACCTTGAACGGCAGTAAAATAAATAATGCTTCTGACTTTGCCATGTACATTCTCGAAAATGCCAATGTCGCTACAGTAACAGGTGATGCATTTGGCAATCCAAAAGGAATACGGATTTCTTATGCAGCCTCACAAGAAGAGATTAAAGAGGCCGTTGCTCGGATCAAAGCCGTAGTTTAATACTTAAGTACGCTTCCAGAAGAAAGGGGTGAATAAAATTAGCACGGTAAATAACTCTAACCTTCCTAACAACATAAGGAAGCCGCACCACCATTTTCCGAACGCAGGTAATTCACTAAAATTCACCACTGGATTTAAGTCCCCTAAAGCGGGCCCCACATTCCCGAGAGATGAAGCAGCACCTCCGATTGCAGATTCAAAGTCCAAACCTAAAAATGCCAAGACCAGGGCCCCAATAATAAAAAGTAACATATACAGCACAAAAAAGGCAATGATATTGTATACAATATGCTCAGTTACCGTTTTGTTGTTATATCTAACCGGTATAATGGCATTCGTATGAAGTGTTCGCTTAAACTCTAAAATTCCGTTCTTAATAATTAATAAATGACGCATTACTTTTATGCCTCCAGAAGTAGACCCAGCGGAACCCCCTAAAAACATTAAACCAAAGAAAAATACGGTAAGAAAAGGTGTCCAATTGGTGAAATCTGCAGTAACGAAGCCCGTAGTGGTTACTATTGCCAAAACCTGAAACAAGGCATGCCTAAAAGCACTTTCGGTCTTACCCCAAACTTGTGGATGGTATTCTGAAATTGGAACATCTGCCTGAAGCAGCACTATAAGGA
>CAYGUZ010000294.1:0-3141 GCA_964353215.1 uncultured Flavobacteriaceae bacterium | reverse complement strand
ATAGTTGATTTGACTTTCGTCTTAATGTTTAACCTTAAAGATGACAACTATGAAAATATCACACACCTTCTCATCCTTTTTCGGATTAACTCATCACGTGCAACAAATGACAAAGCAGAATTGTTTGCTCGTATTACCGTCAACGGCAAAAGAGCCAATATTGGCCTTAAACGAAAAGTGTCGATCAGCCATTGGGATGCCAAGGCGAAAAAAGTTGTTGGGAATTCTATTCATTCTCGAGAGATTAACAATCAAATAAGCTCTTCACAAGCAGCTTTGTATGGTATTTATCAAAAACTAAAATATTCGGAGAAATTTATTACAGTTCAACTCATTAAATCAATATATAAGGGAGAATCAATGCGAAAAATGAAGGTGAAATAAACACTAATTTTAAACCTAAATAGAATCGATTTTGAGCAACTGATTTGCTATGCCCAATTTCATCCGCCCGAGGTGGCTCACTTTCACCGCCCTATCTAGCCTGGCTTATGTCGTAGTTCAAAACTGAATGTTGTTGTTTTGCTGACAAAAAATGTAGAGGCGAGGGCTCCGTAAGTGAATTAAAAGATTAAGGTGAAACTTAAAATGCAAGTGAGAGGAACCAAATTTTAATACCATTCTTTACTTTAATACAAAATTCAATCAAATCATCATTTACTTTGTTAAAAAAAATATATATTTAATTTAACTACAACCAATAATTTAAAAACATGAAAAAAATTCAAAAGATTTCAAAATTTTTTCTCTTGATGTGTACTGTTGTAGCCTGTTCTACCACAGATATCCTAGAGGAACAATTCGACGAGGGCGAGATTAATTCCGTGGCGGCACAAGGTGGTGTGCCGTTGAACCTTACCAAAACAATTCCTGCGGGAGCAAATAGTTGGGTAATAGGCAATCCTAGTCAGGATGATGTTCTCATATCTCCTGCAGGCATCCACAATTGGACGCAGACGTCCGACGTAATTAGAAGTTATTTCAGCTTGTCCAACGCTGGTGAGTTACATGTAGGACTTACGGCCAAATCCCCTAATGCGCCCTCGACGATTAGGGTAACCGTTAACGGGGAGTCCTTGGATGTGGTTTTATCCTCTGCATCGTACGGCACGGTGAACGTTGGTAAGTTTAACGCTGTGCAAGGGTATAACTATATTGAGATACAAGGAATACAAAAATCAGGTGCTTACATTGGTGATATAAATGATATTTTGATAGGTGGCCCGGCCGCAGCGGGCAACGTAAATTTTGTGCCTTTATCAAACCAATATTTCGGAAGAAGAGGACCATCTGTCAACATAAGATATCCAGTTGCGGCAGGCAAAGATGTCACTTATTTTTACAACGAGGTAACCGTTCCTGTTGGAGAAGACAAGGTCGGTTCCTATTTTATGACAAACGGGCATCTCGAAGGATATTTTGGTATGCAAGTGAACTCTGAAACAGAAAGAAGGATATTATTTTCCATATGGAGTGCTTTCGAAACTGACAACCCCAATAGCATCCCAGAAAGTGCTAGAGTAATTGAATTGGAAAGAGGTGAAAACGTGACCGTTCAAAATTTTGGTAATGAAGGTTCAGGAAAACAATCTATTAAATTTGTTAATTGGAAAGCTGGCACTACGTACAAATTTTTATTGAAAGGAACTCCTTCTGTAAATAATTCAACGGATTACACAGGGTGGTTCTTCGACCCCGAAGTAGGTAGTTGGCAAATCATCGCTAGTTTTAGAAGACCTCAAACCTTTAAACACTTGACAAATCTTTATTCCTTTGTCGAAAATTTCGTGCCGAATACTGGATATCAGAAAAGATCAGCAAGATTTGGAAATCAATGGGTGTATGATACTACTGGAAACTGGTCAGAACTTAATCAGGCAAATTTCGGTTATGACGCCACCGCCAGTAGTGGTGACCGCTTGGATTATGGAGCTAGTGTAGTAGGTTCTCAATTTAGTCTCGAAAATTGCGGGTTTTTCAACGGTACTATAAACCCGGGCACTACGCTGACCCGATCAACAGCTGGTACGCCACCAAATATTCCTTTCATATCATCAGGAGGTAAAACATATTATGATAGAGCAAATTGGACCATTTCAAGCTACAGTTCTCAAGAAGTTTCCGGGGAGGGTACCAATGGAAGGGCTGCACAAGTATTAGACAATAACGCATCCACTTATTGGCATTCTTGCTGGTCGTCTTGCAATCCGCAAGCAAATTATCCCCATGAATTAGTTATTGACATGAAATCTCAAAAATCGATTTCGGGCATAGGTTTTGCACAACGTCAGTCGTTGTCTAGGTCGGTAAATCAACTTGAGATTCTTACAAGTTCTTCCACTAATGGGTTTCAGAGTAGGGGCGTTTATTCCTTGGCTAACGCTACAGGTTTACAAGATGTAAACTTTTCTCAGAATGTTAGCGCACGATATATTAAGATAAGGTTCATTAATGCCCATGATAGTCAACAATTTGCTGCCATGGCGGAAATTGCGCCGTTCGTTGAATAAAGCAAATAACCTCGCGGGCTTGGCCCGCGAGGTATTAAAAGGAAAATTAACTTTGATTTCGACGCAAGCGTTGGAGTATTTTAAATCTCGATTATCGAGTAAAAAGTCTTTATTTTAAATTAATTATAATCCGTAATGGACAATGTTAGCTAAATTTTAAATCTATGAGAAATATTATCGGATTATTAACTTTTCTTCTTTTGAGTTTACTACTGGTTTGTTGCAGTAGTTCAGATGTTGCTAATGCTGGCGATGATACCGCAAAAAACCCTAATGATAATGATGATGGAGACGCATCTTTAACTTTTACCCAAACCGTACCTGCAGGACCTAATAGCTTTTTGGTGACGGATATAGATAGGGATATGGTATTGATTTCAGAGGATGGTATTCATAATTGGACGGAGACATCCGATATTATTAAATCATTCATTGGTGTCCCGGTTACCGGAGAACTGCATTTGGGTATCACCGCCAAGTCTCCTGATGGGGCTTCAAAGATTAAAGTGACAATCGGTGATAAGTCTGAAGAAGTTACTATAACGCCTAAGGAGTATGGTACTGTGGACATAGGAATATTTCCGGTAGTAAAGGGCTATGTTGAAATTGAAATTCAGGGCTTGGATAAATC
>CAYGUZ010000293.1:0-3159 GCA_964353215.1 uncultured Flavobacteriaceae bacterium | reverse complement strand
AAATACCACCACCTACGCGTGCAAAAAGAGCAATTGATGAAGCTCCTAAAGAGAATCCGGAAAGTACGTTTAATACCTCACCAAGCTCCCATCCTTGACCACTATAAATTGCAAATAATCCACTTAGACCAAGAACACCCAAGCCTACAACACCAAGACCCATTACTGCGCCACCGGCAAAAGCTACTTCTAAAGCTTTTCCTAATGACTTTCTAGCTGCATTTGTTGTACGTACATTAGCTTTGGTAGCCACTTTCATACCAATAAAACCAGCTAAAGCAGAGCAGATTGCACCTACAATAAAAGATACCGCAACCATTCCGTTCGAACCTTCTTCGTTGCTTCCTTTAAAGAATAAAAGAATTGCCACAGCTACAACAAAAATGCTCAATATTTTATATTCAGCTTTTAAGAAAGACATAGCTCCATCTGCAATATTTTTTGCGATACGAGCCATTTTAGCGTCACCAACTTCTTGTTTAGACACCCATGCACTTTTTATGATAACATAAACCAGCGCCAAAAGACCGAAGACTGGTAAAAATTGTACTATTTGTTCCATAGTTATTCAGTTAATTATTTAGTTTTTTTGAATTTTTTAATGCGTGCAAATGTAGTAAAATAGGTATGAATAAAAAAAGCATCCCAAAAATTGTGGGATGCTTAAAATCAATTCGATGGAATTGATTATATCATAAAAGTCCGCTTGAGTTTGTGCTCACTCTCGTCATACCTTTTTACACATTCATGGTAAATCTTTATCGCCTCTTTGGCATCTCCCCAACCCCCAGTATCAACTTTTTTCTCTTCTAAATCCTTATAGACCTTAAAAAAATGCTTTATTTCTTTTTTTCGATGTGGGTTGATGTCACTTAAATCATTCTTTTTGTTCCAAACAGGGTCGTTTACAGGCACACATATTATCTTTTCATCGGGTCCCTTTTCATCTGTCATGTGAAATACGCCTATTGGCTTAACTTCCATAACAACCATAGGATATGTGGGCTCTGTAGTCATTACCAAAACATCTAAGGGATCTTGATCTAAAGCCAAGGTTTCTGGAATAAATCCATAATCTCCAGGATACATCATCGAAGAAAACAAGGTTCTATCAAAACGAATCTTGTTTAAGGTAAAATCATATTCGTATTTATTCCTACTTCCTTTGGGAATTTCAATTAAGACATCAAACGTTACATTTTCTTCTGCTTCTTTACTCATAGCCATTGTTCAAAATTTTATTACAAAAATACTCCTATCAAACGCCATCAAGGTTAAGATAGTATGAAAAATGGTTCCGCATCTAAGGGGGTTGGCGAAAATATCTAAAAATTAAACCCAAAACTTCCGGTAACGCCAAAAGCGCGGGCATCTGGGTTTTCTAGATAATTGCCACGGAAGTTAAAATCTATTCTAAAGATTTTAAAGATATTACCTATCCCCAAGGAATACTCCCAATAAATTTGCTCATCAGGTGCTAGTAAAGGAATATTTGTCGGAGCGCTCAAAGCAATGTTTTCATCTGAAATCTGTCCCCAAGCACCTCTAAGACCAACAATCTCCCTTAGGTTCAACTTTCTAAGAAAAGGAATTCGTGAAAACAACCTTCCATTAAAATTATGTTCTAGATGCACAGTGGCATAGGTGTCTGTCACAAATTCATAAAAATCAAGATTTGGAAAGGTTTTGTACAAAGAAAAAACTGTTTGGTTACCTGGTATAACGCTTAAAAGCCCTAAAGGTACCTCTCCAAAAGTTTTACCTAACTCTACCGTACTGGTCAAACGACCGAAACCACCTATCTGCCAAGGCTGGGTATATGAAAATTGAACCCTTTCATAATCAAAATCACTTTCTAAAAAGCCCCTGATACCCTTTGTGTAATTAAACAGAAGTGTGCTGTAATTATCATTGATATTCAGACGTTCGACCCCATAACCAATGGTGCGTTTACCAGGGGTATATACTAAGGTAGTATTGATATCGAATTGTTTTACTTCAGAAGAAATGCCTGTTGGCGAACTAGCGTCAACATAATCTAAACTAAAATCTTCGGGAAGTGCAGAGCTTAAGGTTCTAAACGAACTACCTACAAGTACCCTAAAATTTTTGACAGGTTCTATCTCTGCATTAAAAACGGATAGATTAATATTGGTCAAACGATTGTTATTACCTACAGAAACCAAAGACGACGAAGCAATGCTTCGGCCCAAAACATCGTTTGTACTTGTTAAACTGAGCCCTAGTTGCTCTACATCACGTCGATGTCCACCTGAAATAATGAGCCTATTTTTTCTATCCAACAAAAACTTTCCAGAAACACCATGTTTAAATTTCTTATCATCAAAACCGTAAGCGGTATAAGCCTCTAAACGCCAAGGGTCATTCTGCCCAAAAAAGGTTCTAGCCCCTCCCCTTACTCGAATTCCTTCTGCGTCATTTATACCAAATGTGCTGTAAATATCACCTATATCGAGGTTCCATTTGTCAATTTCGATATACCCCGAACCCAAAACACTAACAATATCATAGTAGGTATTGAACTTAGGTACTGTTTTTAAGGTATCCAACAACTGAAAAATACCTGCTTCATCTTCATTTAAGCGCTCTAATCTTGCATTTTTCCAGAACGTTGTATCCCTATCAAACACCCGCGGATCATATGGGTCAGATTCAGATTTGTAAAAGGCCTCTCCTTTTTCTTGGTCAAAAATGTAGTTGTCAAAAACCGTGGTACGCTTGCCATAAACACCTCTTGATTTCTCTTTTTTAGAAAAAGCAAAATCACTTAACATATAGTCGCGCTTCAGTAAAAAAACAGAATCATTGACCACATTAAAGTCTTGTTCTATATAAATTTCTTTTACCCAATTTATATTAGCGCTCTTTGTAACTTCTAGATTTATCTTCTTTACGGCAAACGTAGAATCGTTGACCCAAAAGTCTCCTTTAAAAGTAAGTTCATTTTTTCTTCGAGGGTAGTAGATGATATTATAGCACCACTTATTATCTATAAAAGTGCTATCGGACAATACATAATTATACGTATCGACACCTGTTTTCGAAAGTGGACTCGTAAAACTCTTGTCAAAAAACTTCAGATAATTATCATAAATATTATAGTCGGAATATAAATCTTCAACAAAAGCAGTTATCGCC
>CAYGUZ010000292.1:2401-3193 GCA_964353215.1 uncultured Flavobacteriaceae bacterium | reverse complement strand
AACTCACAAAAATGGACCCGACACTTTACAATCAAATACGTGATTTAAAGGATAATGAAATTTCAAGGCCACTTAGAGAAGACGACCCAAGAGGAGGGGCACCTAAGTTTAAAATCATGAAAATTACAAATAGGTATGATGAGCATAAGGCAGATTTTGCCCAAGACTATTTAAAGATTCAAGAACTCGCACTTCGAGAAAAGCAATATAAAGCGATTAAAGAATGGATGGATGAGCATATTGAAGACACCTACATTCATGTGGACGCTGAAAATAGAGATTGCGATTTTGCCAACAACTGGGTAAAAGAATAAATTAATGTCAGATGTAACTGCCATCCAAAACTTGGTTGAAAAACACCAGGACTTAAAAAATGAAATTTCAAAAGTAATTGTTGGTCAAGACGAAGTTATAGACCAGATTTTATTGGCTATTTACACGGGAGGCCATGCTTTGTTGATTGGGGTGCCTGGGTTGGCAAAAACTTTAATGGTGAACACCATTGCACAGACCTTGGGGCTAGATTTTAAACGCATTCAGTTTACTCCAGATTTGATGCCAAGCGATATTTTAGGGAGCGAGGTTTTAGATCAAGACCGAAATTTTAAATTTATCAAAGGCCCTGTTTTTGCCAATATTATTTTAGCGGACGAAATTAACCGGACGCCTCCAAAAACGCAAGCGGCTCTTTTAGAGGCAATGCAAGAAAGAGCCGTAACCATTGCTGGGCAGCAGCATAAACTTGACCTTCCTTATTTTGTTTTGGCAACGCAGAACCCTATTGAACAAGAA
>CAYGUZ010000292.1:0-2391 GCA_964353215.1 uncultured Flavobacteriaceae bacterium | reverse complement strand
GAAGGTACCTATCCTTTGCCAGAAGCACAGTTAGACCGTTTTATGTTTGCTATTAAACTTGAATATCCGTCGATTGAAGAAGAAATACAGATTGTAAAATCTACTACTTCCGATGGTTCAGTAATACTTGATACCTTATTTAGCGCAGATGCAATTAATGAAGTACAGCGTTTGGTAAGACGTATTCCTGTGCCCGACAATGTGGTGGACTATACCGTTCGTTTGGTAAACAGCACCCGTCCAAATATGGAGAATGCCTCAGAGTATGTTAAAAATTATATAGATTGGGGTGCAGGCCCTAGAGCTTCACAAAATTTAGTGTTGGCAGCAAAAGCCCATGCTGCGATCAACGGAAAGTTTTCGCCAGACATCGAAGATGTAAAAGCAGTAGCCATTGGAATATTAAGGCATCGTATTCTAAAAAACTATAAAGCAGAGGCTGAAGGAGTCTCAGAAGAAATTATTATCGAAACACTATTATAGCTGAGGTTAAAATAAAAGTGAGCTTCAAATTTTTACTATTCCTAAATTTTTCTTGAATACGGAATTAAAAGTTTTATACCCCCATTTCTATTTTGTAATTTTAACAACTATAATCTTCAAAACTACATAGCAGAATGGCGTTTGACATCGACATGATAAAGAAAGTTTATGCTACCATGGGAGAAAGGGTAGACATAGCAAGAAAATTGGTTGGAAAACCACTAACCTTAGCAGAAAAAATATTGTACTCCCACCTTTGGGACGGAAATCCGAATAAAGTTTTTACTAGAGGAAAAGATTATGTTGATTTCGCTCCTGATCGTATTGCCTGTCAAGATGCGACGGCCCAAATGGCACTTTTGCAATTTATGCAAGCTGGTAAGCCAAAAGTCGCCGTGCCTACGACCGTGCATTGTGATCACCTGATTCAAGCAAAAAGCGGTGCTGCGGCTGATCTAAAGTCTGCAAACAGCACGAGTGCTGAGGTATTTGACTTCTTAGAGTCCGTATCAAACAAATATGGAATAGGTTTCTGGAAACCGGGCGCAGGAATAATACATCAAGTGGTGTTGGAAAACTACGCCTTCCCCGGGGGAATGATGATAGGAACCGATTCACATACCGTAAACGCAGGTGGATTAGGCATGGTCGCCATCGGTGTTGGAGGTGCCGATGCCGTTGATGTAATGGCCGGAATGGCTTGGGAACTTAAATTTCCCAAACTTATCGGTGTAAAGTTAACGGGTACCATCTCAGGATGGACCGCACCAAAAGATGTTATTCTTAAAGTTGCAGAAATTCTTACTGTTAAAGGTGGTACTGGAGCTATTGTAGAATATTTTGGGCCTGGAGCCAAAGCTTTATCCTGCACTGGAAAAGGAACAATTTGTAATATGGGTGCAGAGATAGGGGCTACTACTTCTACTTTTGGGTATGATGAATCTATGGAACGCTATCTAAGAGCGACCGATAGAGCAGATATTGCCGATGCAGCAAATAAAGTAAAAGAACACTTGACCGCTGATGATGAGGTATATAAAGACCCAGAACAATATTTTGATCAAGTAATAGAAATTAATCTGTCTGAGTTAGGCCCATTGTTAAATGGACCTTTTACCCCAGACCTTTCTACCGAGGTGGGAACTTCTATGACGGAAAAAGCGACTAAAAACGATTGGCCAATTCAAGTAGAGTGGGGCCTTATAGGATCTTGTACGAACTCTTCTTACGAAGATTTGTCAAGAGCTTCATCCATAGCACAGCAGGCTATAGACAAAGGGTTGAAAATGAAAGCAGAACTGGGTATTAATCCAGGTTCTGAACAAGTGCGTTTTACAGCCGAAAGAGATGGAATTTTGGGCATTTTTGAAAAGCTCGATGCCAAGATATTTACGAATGCCTGTGGCCCTTGTATAGGTCAATGGGCAAGATATAGCGATCCAAAAAATGCACCTAAAAATAGTATTGTGCACTCGTTTAATAGAAACTTTGCAAAACGTGCCGATGGTAACCCGAATACACACGCTTTTGTAGCCTCTCCTGAACTTACAGCTGCAATTGCAGTTGCAGGTAGATTGGACTTCAACCCTATGATAGATACTTTAATCAATGAGAATGGAGAAGAAGTAAAGTTTGATGAACCAACAGGTTGGGAATTGCCACCAAAAGGGTTCGAGGTAGAAGATGCTGGTTTCGTTCCGCCAATGGAAGATGGTAGTGGAGTACAAGTAGTGGTTTCTCCCAGTTCAGAAAGATTGCAGTTGCTTGAACCGTTTACACCAATGCAGCCAGAAAGTTTACAAGGGGTCAAACTGCTCATTAAGGCATTTGGTAAATGTACGAAGGATCTTATTTCAATGGATCGACCAAGGTTGCCTTTTAGAGTGCAAAGAGAAAATATCGCAAACA
>CAYGUZ010000291.1:0-3210 GCA_964353215.1 uncultured Flavobacteriaceae bacterium | reverse complement strand
CAACGACTAAACAGCAACCTAAACTATAGTTTTTAAATGTGGAGAAGGTTGTCATGAGTCGTTTTCCTTTTCAGACTCGATTCCGTTCCAAACCTTAATTTCATCTTCAATTGAAATACCAGATTTGACCTCTACGCTAATACTCAGATACTGGTTGCGGCATCGCCTTTAAAATCGGCCGCAATACCATTTTGCATGCCTTGCCCAAAACCTAATAAAATAACTAGAATAAAAATACCTGAAGCAACAGATAGACCAGTGAGGAAAGTTCGCAATTTGTTCTTGCGAATAGTGTCAAATATCTCTTGCCATCTCTCGATGTCAAACATTGGGTTGATTTTTTGATGATTGATGAATGTGCTATTGCACATTAACAAGACTGTAGTCAATCTTATTTGTTACACTTTTTTGGGAAAAAAAATGTTAAACCGCTGTACTTCGGTTTTTTAACCTGCGGTAAATAAAGAAAAACAGCCCCGCCACCAAGATATAAGGAATGGCCATGAGGTATACAATACCATTATTAATACCCTCAGCTTGGCTATTATCTGATTCACTTTCAAGCGCAGCGCGACACATCGCACATTGCGCCTCGACCAATTCTGGAAAAAGCACCAAAACCAATATTAATATTATTGCTATCTTTTTTCTCATTGGTAATAAGGTGATATCATCAAATAGACCATTACCCCTGTAATAGCCACATACAACCATATTGGAAAAGTAAATCTTGCCCATTTTTTATGGGCGGCAAAATCTTTAAAAAAATATGACTTACTATAAGTGATTAAAACTAATGGTATTATGATTATAGAAAGTACAATGTGCGATATTAAAATAAAAAAATAAAAATACCTACTTATGCCTTCACCGCCGTACGAGGTTGATTCCGATGTCATATGGTAGGCCACGTACATACCCAAAAAGACCACAGAAAACAAAATACAGGTGGTCATAAGGTTTTGATGTAATTTCCGATTTCCTCTTTTTATCGCTATAACTCCTGCGATTAGAAATAACGCCGTAAGCCCATTAATTGTAGCATAAATAGGTGGCAAAAAACGGAGTGGCTCAGCATTTGGTATTTTATAACCAAAAAGAATAGCCACAACCAAGGGTATGGCTATCGATAAAATAGTTATCCAAACCCTTATTTTTTTCTCATTTACCTTTTGCGTCTTCATTTATTCGGCCAACAATTTTTTAATGTCTTCTTTTAATGATGTAATCTGCTGTGCCTCTCCCTCATCATTGACTCCTTGCTTTTCTGTTATAGTACCTCTGTAATAAATAATCGGATTACCAAAACGATCATTTCTCGAACGGATGTACCCCTCTTTGTCGACCAAGGCAAATGCGCCAGAGTGCTCAAACCCGCCCGGAGCTCCATTCTCTTCATTCGCCATAATGTAAAAGCCTTTATTGGCCAGGTCATAGATTTCGCTCTGCTCACCGGTCATTAAATGCCAATGAGGATTCGAAATCCCATATTTAACGGCATACTTCTTTAAAACGGTCGGTGTATCATACCTTGGGTTTATGGTAAATGATGCTACCCCAAAATCTGCTTCATTCTCAAAGGTTTCTTGTAGGGTCACCAAATTCTGCGTCATGATAGGGCAAATGGTCGGGCAGGTGGTAAAGAAAAACTCCACTACGTAAACCTTACCCAGGTAATCCTTATTGGAAATCAAAACACTGTCTTGATTTAAAAAAGAAAAGTTGGGGACTTTGCGCTTTTTACCATTATTCATGATATAAGACAAATCTCTTATGGTATTTGCATTTGCCAACCTATCATTAACCACTACAGAATCGCTTTTCAAACGGTCAACGATTCTTGGGATAAAAATTATACCAAATACAAGTATCACTGAGGAAACCCATACATAAGTGTATTTTTTATTATTATTTGCTCCTGTCGGCATTGTTCTTTTTTAAGGCTAATCTATATTCGGCAAGAATGATTTTTACATCATCCTCCATCTTATTGTTCAATTCTGCTACAGATATAGTGTTAAAACCATACTTCACTTTCTCGTCTTCGTCATCATCTCTTCCTCTCAAGCTCAATTTTTTATCTATAATAAATACATTAGGGTTCCCAAGGTTTTTATCAAGTGACAAATCAGTTTTTAAACCATCAAAAAGGTTCTTTATACCTTCAGGTTTTACAAATACAAAATTCCATTTTTTCGCATCTGCCAGTTGCCCTAATTCTTCTTTTAGGTCCGCAACTTCTTTTTCAACCCCGACAGGAGCAACCATTAGCATTTGAAAATCATTAAACTCATGAAAACGTTTGTAAATTTTTTGATTTAGATTAAATAAATTCCCTTTAACGCGATCAATATCGTTACCTACAAAACCTAAAATGGTGATTTTATCTTCAAAAGTATAATTTTTGGATATGGTGGAAATATCAGAGACTTTATCCGTTAGTACCGGTAACCTTCCAAAGTTATTGACTCCTGAGGCAAAAAAGAGATACGCCACTAACGGGAGTATAAATAACACTACTAAAACAAAGACTTTTTTCATAAAACATCGAATTGAATTCTTTTATGTTTTCACAAAATAAATTCAATAAAAATAAGCGGATACCAAACCAAATTTGGCATAAACAAAAATAAAAAAGACGGCTTTAAAAACCGTCTTTTTAACTATACTTTATCTAGTTGCACATACTAAAAATCCCAAGCCAAAAAGCCATTCTTAAATACATCATAAATATACGTTGCTTCAAAAAGCAATATCGTAATTAAATACACTACCAAGAATATCGGCGTCCAAACAATAGCTCTTCTTAAAGAACTCTTTTCATCTCTAAGGTGCATAAAATCCCAAGCGATATAATAGGCTTTTACTAAAGTTAGGATTATGAAAATCCAGTTTAGCAATTTCATTTCCAAGAAAGAAGTCTTGATTAAAAATTCAGGCTTTATGATACCTAAAACAACTTCAATCGTAGTTACTAGCGTTAGAAAAGCCAAAACACCCCAAATCTTCTGAGTGTTCGATTTAAACTTCCAAAGACCTCTAAAAATTTCTAATTTATGTTCGTGCGCCATATCGCGTAAGCTTTATTATAAGTTCCTATTTCTGAAGGATTGACAATTAAATTATACCAAATAAAAGAATGTAAATACAAATACCCATACTAAATCTACAAAGTGCCAGTACAACCCAACTTTTTCAACCATCTCATAG
>CAYGUZ010000290.1:0-3223 GCA_964353215.1 uncultured Flavobacteriaceae bacterium | reverse complement strand
TATCATTATAAATATAAATAATTACTAATGAATTATTTGACTCAACTTTGTCAAAAATTTTAAAACATGTTATTCAAACTTCCGATCGCACAGAAACTAACACAGAAAAAAGAAGCTGCAAATCTGCATGACGTTCTTTATCCCATTTATTACACACTAATGGGGCTCATCTTTGGTGCTGTTCTATTATTGTCAGCAATTAACGATTTTTTGTTTTTTGGATGGCTAGCTGTTTCAATGGCAATCATTTTTGGCCTAATGACCATTCATTTAGTAGGAAATCAACAAACAAAAAAATATAAATCTTAAACATTCAATAATTATGGAAACGATGATAAAAACAAAACAGAAGATTCAATTGGTCGATGGAACTTTTACACCTTCGGAAGCAGGAGATGTAATTTTAGCCTTAATCGATGAAAAAATAAACTTTCACAAATTGCAACGTATTTCTTGGTGCGAAGGTAGTTCTGATGCGAACACCAACTATCCTGATGGAAGAATTCAAGAACTTCAAGAAGAGAAACGCATCGCGAAAGAATTCATCGCATCGGTCCGTAACGAAGGTAAAAAACTTCGTATCGATGGTGTTCTAAACATCACTTTAGAAGAATAAGAAGTTGCATGGACTTACACTTGTTAATAGATAACTTGACCAACCCCGCACTGTTATTTTTCTTTTTAGGAATTATAGCAGTGCAATTAAAAAGTGATCTTGAGATTCCTCAAAACTCATCAAAATTTATATCACTCTACCTGCTTTTTGCCATTGGTTTCAAAGGCGGTCAAGAGCTCTCGCATAGCGACCTTAATATGGAGATCGTTTGGTCGCTCCTTTTTGGAATATTATTGGCAGTTGCCGTACCCATTTACGCTTATTTTATCCTAAGGCGTAAATTCTCAGTAGAAAATTCAGGTGCAATTGCCGCCGCATATGGATCTGTAAGTGCGGTCACTTTTGTGACCGCAATCTCATTCTTAGAGATGGAGCAAATAGAGTTCGGCGGGCATATGGTGGCCGTGATGGCCCTAATGGAAGCCCCATCTATTATCGTAGGTGTTCTTTTGATGGCACTCTTTAGAAAAGATAAACCTAAAAATGGCGAAGTAAAAAAAGTATTTCACCATGCTTTAACCAATGGTAGTGTGCTACTCATATTGGGTAGTCTTGTTATTGGCTTTTTGGCCAATGACCACCAAGCACAAGGCATTAAACCCTTTACTACAGATATCTTTAAAGGTTTCTTGGCGGTATTTCTTTTAGATATGGGCATAACCAGTGGCAAAAAACTTAAAGACTTTATTAAAAAGGGGGGCTTTGCTTTAATTTTTGCAATTGTAATTCCAATTATTAATGGAGTCTTTGTAGCCTGGTGCAGTCAATTCATTACCGGGGCCGAAGGCAACCGTTTTCTATTTGCGATACTTGCCGGAAGTGCGTCATACATTGCCGTACCCGCAGCTATGCGCTTAGCGGCACCAAAGGCAAATCCGAGTTTGTATTTACCTATGGCGCTAGCGATTACCTTTCCGTTCAACATAACCCTTGGCATGCCACTTTATATGTATATTGTACAAAACTTTTAGTACAAAATGCAAAAACATAGATGTGGTTGGTGTGAAGGAGACGCCCTTTATGAGGCCTACCATGACCGTGAATGGGGCGTGCCTATGAAAGATGATGAATCTTTGTTCGAGTTTCTTATTCTCGAAACTTTTCAAGCAGGTTTAAGTTGGATAACTGTTCTTCGAAAGCGTGAAAATTTCAGGAAAGCCTTCGACAACTTCGACTATAAGAAAATAGCAAATTACGAACAGTCTAAGATTGAAGAATTATTACAAGATGTCGGAATTATTCGGAATAAACTAAAACTAAATGCAACAGTAGCGAATGCTGTGGCATTTATGAATGTTCAAAAGGAATTTGGAAGCTTTAGCAAATACATATGGGGATTTGTAGCCGGAAAGCCCATTAAAAACGAACTCAAAAACTACAAAGATGCTCCAGCCAACACCCCACTTTCAGATACCATTAGTAAAGACTTAAAAAAAAGAGGCTTTAAATTTGTTGGCAGCACTGTGGTCTATGCACATATGCAAGCAACGGGAATGGTAAATGATCATGAAATAAACTGTTTTAGGTACAATGAAGTTTAAAGTATTGTTTATTGGTCTTTTTATTTTTATGGGAATGGCTTTGAAGGGCCAAACCAAAAAAGAACAAGAATTTAGAATTGACGAAGAACTATTCCCAACAAATGCCGCCGAAGTATTACAACGCTTTTTAACGGGCACTAAGCGCATAAAATATTACAAAGAATTCGATGGAGAAAAAGTTTCTTATGAAGCCAAATTCAAAAAAGACCGTCTTCGTTATAGCATCGAGTTTGATCAAAACGGAAACTTGGAAGATGTAGAGTTTATAATTAAATCAGCTGACATCCCCAACAGTACTTTTGAGGCCATTAAAGACTACCTCGTATCGAATCATCAAAAATATCGCATTAAAAAAATACAGCAACAGTACCCTTGTAAAGCCGGCAATGCTTCTGAAGTCTTGAAAACCGCTTTTCAGAATCTTATTTTGCCTGAAATCAACTATGAAATAATCATCGCATCAAAAGATGATAGCGGTTATGTTGAACATGAAGTAACTTTCAATGCCGACGGAGAACACATACTTTCAAGAAGACTGGTTAAACAAGGCTATGATCATGTCTTGTACTAAACTGTCAAAATCGATTCTCTTTGGTATGCTTGGCACAATGACCGCGATTAGTTTTGGCCAAGAAAATTTTACCGCCTACTGGCAACCTGCTATTGGTCTAAATTATGATGTTTCCGCAACCTATTCCCACAACTTATCCGTTCAAAATAGAAACTACATTTATAATGATGAAAGGGCCGTTTTAGAGGTTAGACAAATTGATATTGCCCACTTTTCTAATCTTCAGATTCAAGACAATCAAAGCTTGGCTTTCGGAATTCTCTATCGCTTTCGCGAAAATTTTGATGACGGCAACAACGAACTGCGTTTGACCCAACAATACAATATCAAATTAAAACCAAACATTGTAAGGTATGGTCATCGATTACGAAGCGAGCAGCGTATCGCCCGTACCAAGATTACTCATCGATTTCGATATCGATTTTCTTTAGATCGCCCTCTAAAAGGTGAAAAGTGAGATTTAGGTGAGCCGTACTTTGTAGCTAATTTCGAAAA
>CAYGUZ010000289.1:0-3223 GCA_964353215.1 uncultured Flavobacteriaceae bacterium | reverse complement strand
CCGAAGCATTAGGCCTACCTTTTATTTACGTAAGACCAGAACCAAAATCTCATGGCAGGCAAAACCAAGTTGAAGGTCATTTAGAATCTGGGCAGAATATTGTTGTAATAGAAGATTTGATAAGCACCGGCAAAAGCAGCCTTAATGCCGTAAACGCCTTAAAAGGTGCCGGGGCAAATGTAAAGGGAATGGTGGCTATTTTCACCTATGGTTTTAAAGTTGCAACCGATAATTTTAAAAATGCCGATGTACCACTTCATACCCTTAGCGATTATGAACATTTAATTCAACAAGCCTCGGACACGAATTATATAAAAGAAGAAAATTTACAAACCCTTATGCAATGGAAAACTAATCCGTCGCAATGGAAACCCTAATCCAATGCATATAGAAGCAAATAAAAAAGTCGTTCAGAAAGGTGATAAGGAAGTTTTTGACTTTTTAGTAGATACTAAAAATTTTGAAATTCTAATGCCCGAAAATATTGACAAATTCGAGGTTTTAGATGAAAATACGTTTCGTTTTGCATTGCGCGGCATGCCCGAAATCGTATTAAGATTAAAAGAAAAATTTGCGAACGAAAAGGTTGTTCTTGGAGCTGCGAGTGATAAATTGCCTTTTACACTAACTGCTGATATTAAGGCCTTATCAGAAAACGAAAGTGAAGTCAGTCTAAGTTTTGAAGGGGAATTTAACGCAATGATGGCAATGATGATCAAAAGTCCGATTACAAAGTTTATGGAGACTTTGTCCACGAATATGGATAAAATCAGCTAATACAGCAACTTCAGCTCTTTTAAATCAAATGGCTTTAACAAGCCGCCTTCCAACTCAACCAGTAATTTGCCAGAGGGGTCAACACCTCTAATTATTCCTGTAAAATTTCTATTATTAAGATCTTTAAATGTAGAAGGTTTGTCTTTTCTGAATAATACTTTTAAGTAAAGCGTTTTTAACTCGTCTTTAGACATTAAAAAGTAAAATTTTAGCCTATCTAAAATTTTGGTTAGCAGCCCATCCAAATCCAAGTTTTGACCTAAAAGTAATTTAAGGGAACTCGCTTTTTCTACATTTTGAAAGTCAGTTTGGTTTACATTAATACCAATTCCTAGAATAGCCATGTGAATCAGCTTTCCTTTTAAAACATTTTCAATTAAAATTCCACATATTTTTTGATTTCCTGACAGAATGTCGTTTGGCCATTTTACACTTAAATTCGGCACTGTCAATTCATGTAAAACGTCATATAGACTCAAAGATACTATACAGTTTAAGTCAAATTGATTTTCTACATAAAAATCATTCAACTTTTTTAAGATACTGACGGTTAAGTTTTTACCCCTATCGGATAGCCATTTAGACCCCATTTGCCCCCTACCTTTGCGTTGTAATTCGGTAGATACTACCGTGAAATCATCAAGCTGCTGTGATAGTGCTAATTCTTTCAAATAAACATTGGTAGAGTCCGTGGCATTAAGTTTGATTATCATCATAGGCATGCAAGAAAACTTAATGTTGAATGTAATGTTAAAAACGCAGTGCGACAAACCAAAAAAACAATAACTTTGCAGAAACCTAAAATTATTGAATGCAGAAAAAGAAGGCTAGCGCAGACGAATTAATATCTTTAATAATACATGGTGTAGAAGAAGTCAAAGGGGTAGATATTAACCTACTTGACCTGAGAGAGATAGAGAATACAGTTTGTGACTACTTTATTATTTGCAACGGTACATCTAATACACACGTCAACGCAATTGTATCTTCAATACAAAAGACGGTAAGTAAGGCTATTAAAGACAAACCATGGCATGTAGAAGGCTCTGAAAATGCCGAATGGGTCTTAATGGACTATGTAAATGTGGTGGTACACGTATTTCAAAAACATATTAGGGACTTCTACGACATTGAAGGCCTCTGGGGAGACGCTAAAGTAACCCTTGTAGAGAGTAGCTATAATCAATAGAAAAAAATGGCAAAAGACAACAATTCAAATACCCCGAAAAAACCTCGTTTTAGTTCATGGTGGATTTATGGTGTGGTACTGGCCCTGATAATTGGTTTTCAATTAATAGGCAACAGTGCTTTTTCAAGTACTGAAAAGACTACCACTTCTGAATTGCAAGAATACCTTAGAAACGGGGATATTGCAAAAATCATTGTGATAAAAAATATGGGGCAGGCCAAGGTTTTCTTGACCGAAGCCGCACTTCAAAAGAAAGTTCACGCCAAGGTAAATGAGAAGCCCTTAATTCCTTACACGGGTATTCTTCCGCAGTACATTTTGGAATATGGTGACTTACAGATTTTTCAAAATGAAATCGATGAGATTAAAGCTGAGAATAGCTTAGAAACTATCGTAGAATTTGACACGGAACAAAATTATCTTGGTGATGTTCTATCCTTTATACTGCCTTTTATTTTAATTATAGGTATTTGGATATATCTGATGAGAAGAATGTCAGGTGGTGCAGGTGGTGGTGCCGGAGGTCAAATATTCAATATCGGAAAATCAAAAGCGAAGCTTTTTGATGAGAAAACAGATACAAGAACTTCTTTTAAGGATGTAGCTGGATTGGAAGGCGCAAAAGAAGAGATTGAAGAAATTGTCGAGTTCTTAAAAAATCCGGACAAATACACTTCGCTTGGTGGAAAAATTCCTAAGGGCGCCCTTTTAGTAGGCCCTCCAGGAACAGGAAAAACCTTATTGGCAAAAGCAGTTGCCGGTGAGGCTAAAGTTCCTTTCTTCTCACTTTCAGGTTCTGACTTTGTTGAAATGTTCGTTGGTGTGGGAGCTTCACGTGTACGAGATTTATTTAAACAGGCAAAAGATAAATCTCCGGCAATTATCTTTATTGACGAAATCGATGCTATAGGTCGCGCAAGGGGTAAAAGTAATTTTACTGGTTCTAATGATGAACGTGAAAATACCCTTAACCAGTTATTGACCGAAATGGACGGGTTCGGGACCAACACAAATGTAATTGTATTGGCAGCAACCAACCGTGCAGACGTTTTAGATAAGGCCTTAATGCGTGCTGGACGTTTTGACCGCCAGATTTATGTCGATTTACCAGATATTAGAGAGCGTAAAGAGATTTTCGAGGTTCATCTTCGCCCAATAAAAACAGCAGAAACCCTAGATTTAGACTTTCTTGCTAAACAAACCCCTGGTTTTTCAGGTGCTGATATTGCTAATGTTTGTAATGAAGCTGCTTTAATT
>CAYGUZ010000288.1:1734-3230 GCA_964353215.1 uncultured Flavobacteriaceae bacterium | reverse complement strand
ATATAAATATGGCAGTAGAAATAGTATTCTACTGCCATATTAATTTTATTTTTTCAAACCCGGTATACCACTGGGCTTTTTTGTTTGCCATGAAAAAGGTTCTGCTTCTTGCTCTTTAGGCCATACCTCATCCAACGAATCGGCATTATACACCTTTCCGTTTTTAACAACATGAGAAATCGTATTGGTGTTTCTAAGATTGGTTAACGGATTCTCGTTAAGAATAACGATATCGGCGAGTTTACCTACCTCTAGGCTTCCTAAATCACCATCTAAGCCGATTGCTTCCGCACCGATTATTGTTGCTACCCGCAGTGCATCATGATTATCCATGCCCGCACTCGCAACGCTCCATAATTCCCAATGAAAACCTAGCCCTTGTAATTGCCCATGACTACCAATACCCGCAAGTCCGTCAGCTTCAACCAGTTCTTTCATAAATTCAGCATGTTTTTTAAATACATGCTCTTCGTCCATGAACCAACCTGGCCTTCTTCTTGATTTTCTGGCTAAATCTCCATAGGGCGTAAAGTATTGTATCTTTTGATCACCCCAAACATCTTCTCGGGAATAGTAATAATTTTCAGCCCAAGGACCGCCGTAAGAAACGAGCAAAGTAGGCGTAACGGCCATTTTAGACTCGGCTACAGTTTTTAATACATCATTATAAATAGGATAAATCGGGAAAGAATGTTCATGCCCAGGATATCCATCTAACAATTGGGTCATGTTCAATTTAAAGTCCAATCCGCCTTCTGTAGTAGGCATTAATTTTAATTCTTTACAGGCCTCAATGACCCATTGACGCTGTTGTCTATTACCGACCAAATACATTTTAATTGTTTTGGTATCAAAGTAGTTACTGTATTGTTTCAATACAGCTTTGGTCTGCTCTAAACTGTTTAGTTGGTAAAACCAAAAACCTAGTCCGGGTCCGGTACTATAGATCCGCGGACCATCAAGCTGACCAGACTCGACCATATCTGCATAGGTCAATACATCCGTGGTTCCTGTTTGCGGGTCACGGGTCGTTGTTACACCGTAGGCCAAATTTGCGGCATATGACCATACTTGATTTTTATGAATCCCCCAGGCCGGTCTCATATGCGCATGAACATCTACAAAGCCAGGTGTTATAGTTTTGCCGCGCACATCGATTTCTTTGGTTCCATCGGGCACAGAAAAACTCCCAGAAGCTCCAATTGCCTTAATCCGATTGTTTTCGATTAAAATATCTCCGTTCTCGACAACATTCTTGCCTTCCATTGTAATCAGACGAGCTCCTTTAAGTAATAAATTACCTTGAGGAATATCACGCTTAAAAGGAACTTTTATTTGTAACTCTTCGGCTTCGAACTTCTTATCTTCTTTTTTCTCTTTATCGTCTTCTTCGTCCGTTTTGGTAGAGTCTGATTTTTTCTCTGTTTTCTTTAGTTCTTTCTCTTTCTTTTTGGCCGCTGAAACGCTATCTGCAAATTGCTTGCCCGCTGCCAGGT
>CAYGUZ010000288.1:0-1724 GCA_964353215.1 uncultured Flavobacteriaceae bacterium | reverse complement strand
AAAAAGCTAGACCCCAAAGACCAATGAACGCTCTTACTATCTGATGACCAAACAGGAAATTCACCACCCATTACGGTTAATTTGACCGCAGGAAAAGCAGCATTTTCTGCTTTGGCCAAAGAAATAGTAGGTGTTTTTCCATATCTGGGGATAGTTACCTTATAAATATCATTATTGATTTTCGCCAGAACCGATTTACCATCAGGTGATATTCTAATTTCTTGAGGCTGTGAAGATTGGTCATTTGGTTCTTCGTTTCTATTTTTACCTGATAGAATATCGTGCCCCCCGAATGCATCATGAAAAACATCTTGCGAACCATAAGTTACTATGCCTTTCAATTTTAAATGCTCCTTGACGTCTGTACCGTCCCAGCGCATAGAAATCAAACCTTTACCAGCCTGGTAGAGATAAACCCTATCATCTACTTCAGTAAAGTGAGGTCTTACTCTTTCCTTTGTTTTATCAATGACATTAATAGGTCCACCATCCGCACTTATCCAAACTAAATCTTCAGCTGTTCTGCCTGACAATGGCCCGACTAAATCTTCAAATACTTGTGCGCTTCCACGATGAAAAGCGATCCTATTAGAGTTATATGACCATTCGGGATAGGTATAAACCCCTGAAGTATTGGTCAATTTAGAAGCCCTTGCTCTTCCATCAACATTAACTTTATACACATCGCCCCCACCCTTTTTCCATGTTGTGAAAACCAAATACTTACCATCAGGGGACCATGAAGGGTGTGCTTCAATAAAATCGTTGTTTGTAAGTCTTCTAGGAGTACCATTAGGATAATCCAATACATACAATCTATTCAGTGCCGTAAATGCCAACTTGGAACCATCTGGAGAAGGTTTGGCATTTCGTATTTGAGTCGCAAAAGCTTCGGCTTCATCTGTAATAGGATATTTAAACTGTAACAAAGGCCCCATATCCAGCTTCACATCAACCGAAAAAGGAATTTCGGTAGCCGTGTTATTTTCAATAGAAATCGAATAGATCTTTCCACCATAAGAAACAACTAAGTTTTTGCTATCTGGCGTAAAAGACATCGCTGGCAAAACACCTAATGGCGCTATTGATTCTTGCTCATCACGCTGTACGGGATATGCCAGCCACTTCTCACTACCCGTTTTTAGGTCACGTATTACCAAGCCGGTCTCAGCTTCAAAACGAGTACCAAAAACCAACCAGTTTCCATCTGGTGATAATGTGGGCGTAAAGGCTGAACCATACTTAGAAGTGATGGTCGCCATATCACTATCTTCCATATCATAAGTAGCAATTTGATATTGAGGAAGCTGCGCATTATAATTCCATGAACCGCGACGCTGAGAGAAGTACACTAACTTTCCGTCTGCAGAAAAAGCAGGGTCTATCAACTTTATGTCTTTTGGCTCACCTACCAACTGACTGCCAGAGCCTCCATCTTTATGGTAAATATGGGGTTTGATATTTCTTCTTCCTTTAACCCCGACAATATATTCGCCATCGGGAGTCCACTCGGCCGAAAAGAAATTATGCTTGCTCTCTTTGGTTATCTGTTTATCTTCTTTTGAAGTCAAATCCATTGTCCAAATATTATCCGAGCCACTTTTATCGGATATAAAGACCAAGGATTTCCCATCTGGACTATATCTTGGATGCACATCATACGCAATGCCTGATGTTATCTGTGTTGCTTTTCCCCCAGCTATCGGAATGGTATAAATATCGCC
>CAYGUZ010000287.1:0-3233 GCA_964353215.1 uncultured Flavobacteriaceae bacterium | reverse complement strand
ACAATTGACCGAAGAGCAACAAGAAAGTGCCGGTGTCGGCCAAGATTTAATTCGACTTTCGGTTGGTCTAGAGGATATCAATGATTTAAAAGAAGATTTAGAACAAGCGTTCGCAGCTGTCGATAAACCAGTTTTAGCTTAATGTTTTACCTGTAATTCGAGCGGACTCGAGAACGATCTATAAGGCACCTCGACTCCGCTCAATGTAATAGGAATATAATTTTAAAGTAATGCTCCATAAAGTAGAAATTAAAAATTACACCACTATAACCGGTCATCAACAAGACATTCAATTGTCTTATGAGTTGTTTGGTCAACCTTTGCATACTGCGCCGATTGTATTGGTAAACCACGCCTTAACAGGTAATTCTAATGTTGCGGGAGAAAAAGGATGGTGGTTGGATATTATTGGCAAAAAGAAATGTATAGATACTTCTTTTTACACCATTCTTTCTTTTAATATACCAGGTAACGGTTATGATGGATTCGTCATCGAAAATTACAAAGACTTTGTGGCAGGTGATATCGCCAAAATATTTCTATTGGGTTTAAAGCAGTTAGAAATTTCAAGGCTTTTTGCATTAATAGGGGGTTCTTTAGGTGGAGGCATTGCCTGGGAAATGGCTGCGATAGACTCTGAAATTACCGAGCATTTAATTCCAGTTGCGTCTGATTGGAAATCGACCGATTGGCTCATTGCCAATTGCCAGATTCAAGAACAGATTTTAATCAATAGTAGGCAGCCCGTTCATGACGCGCGAATGCATGCCATGCTTTGCTATCGTACTCCAGAGTCTTTTAAGGAGAGGTTTCAACGGGGAACTAATGAAGAACTGCAAGTCTTTAATGTAGAAAGTTGGTTGTTGCATCATGGTAAAAAGTTACAAGAGCGCTTTCAGTTATCGGCCTATAAATTAATGAATCAGTTATTGCGCACAATTGATATTACCAGAAATGGAAATAAGGCTTTTGAAGAGTTGCAGAACAGCGCGACCAATATTCATATTATCGGAGTAAATTCTGATTTGTTCTTTACTGCAGAAGAAAATAAAGAAACGTTCAAACAGCTTGCCCAAGCCAAAAGCAATGTCACTTATGGTGAAGTAGAATCTGTTCATGGCCATGATGCTTTTTTAATGGAGTTTCACCAACTCGAAAAACTCTTGAAAGGGGTATTTCAAAAAGAAAAGACCAAGAAAGGGTTTAAGATTTTAAAGTTTGGCGGTAAATCTTTAAGCAATGGAAAAGGTTTGCAACGTGTGCTTCAAATTATAGAAGATACGCACACCAAAGGTGAACCCATTGGTGTGGTACTATCTGCTCGTGAAAATGCAACAAATACCCTAGAAGATTTGTTACAAGACGCTGTAAAAGGTACTGTTGACAATGAATTATTATCAAATTTTGAACAGTATCAAAAGTCTTTTAGTTCAACAATCGACTATGGCGATGAAATAAGACATTTATCAAAGCGTTTAGAAGGTGTTTCTTTGATTGGAGATTATAGCTTAAAAACCAAAGATGAGGTATTGTCGGTTGGCGAGTTGATTTCATGCAAATTAGTGGTGGCCTTACTACAAGAAAGAGGCTTGCCTGCCGTACTTATAGATTCTAGAACCTTACTTCGCACCGATAGTAATTTTGGCAATGCACAGATCGATGAGGCCATTTCAAAAGCTAACGTAGTACAAAAATTTTCTGAACTACCAACAGATAGCATACCTATCATTACCGGATTTATCGCAGCCAATGAAAACGGTGAGACAACTACCTTAGGTAGAAATGGCAGTAATTATACCGCTGCGCTCTTTGCCAATTATTTAGATGCCGATGAGGTGCTGAACTATACGCATGTTGATGGGGTTTTTACCGCAAATCCAGACTATGTCAAAGAAGCACGGGTAATTAAGAATCTGTCTTATGCAGAGGCCAATGAACTTGCGAATTTTGGGGCAACGGTTTTACATGCAAAAACAATTATTCCATTAATTGAGAAAAATATTCCATTCCGAATCTTAAATACCTTCGATCAAAATTCGCAGGGTACCCTAATCAGTTCAAAAACAAGAAAAGAGGGTATTAAATCGCTCTCAGTGATCGAAAATGTCTCATTGATAAACCTAGAAGGCAGGGGGTTGTTGGGTAAAGTTGGTGTTGATGCTAGAATTTTTTCCACATTGGGTAGGCATCAAATTAATGTGAGCATTATTTCTCAAGGGTCTTCAGAACGTGGTATAGGTCTGGTAGTAGCTGCAGATAGGGCTGAAGATGCCAAATCGGCTCTAGATTTTGAATTTACCTCTGACTATTCGGCAAAAGATGTAAATACCATTACCATTAAAAAAGATATTTCTGTAATATCAATCGTTGGGCAAGATTTGAGCACGTTTCATGAGCCTTACAATGCATTGATAAAGAATGGTATTGTACCACTATTGTTCAACAACACCATTTCGGGAAAAAATATAAGTCTGGTGGTGAAAAGCGGCGTTTTACAAAAAGCACTTAATGTAATGCATGGTCAAATCTTTGGTGTTAGCAAACGCATAAATTTGGCTGTTTTTGGCCATGGTACGGTAGGGGGTACCTTCATTGGGCAATTGTTGGGCTCACAAGACAAAATTAAACAACGAAAAGGGCTTGATTTACGAGTTTTTGCGGTGGCTAACTCAAAAAAAGTGTTGTTGAATGCCAATGGTGTTCAAAAAGATTGGGAAAAAGATTTAGCGACAAAGGGCTCATCTTATAATTTGGGCGATATTGTGAGTTTTGCCAATGAAAACCATTTAGAAAATTTAATAGCTATTGATAATACGGCGAGTACTGATTTTGTCAATAATTACTTTGAATTGATTGCCGCCGGTTTTAATCTGGTATCATCAAATAAAATTGCGAACACCCTCGATTTTGATTATTATCGGTTGGTGCGAAAAAATCTTGCTAAGCATCAAAAGCAATATTTGTATGAAACCAATGTAGGTGCTGGGTTGCCTTTAATTGACACCATAAAACTATTGCATTTATCAGGGGAAAATATTACCCGTATAAAAGGTGTTTTCTCAGGTTCTTTAAGCTATATTTTCAATACGTTCTCCGAGGTCAAAGTTTCTTTTTTCGAAGTAATGAAAGAAGCAATGTTAAAAGGATTTACGGAACCAGACCCTAGAGAAGACTTATCTGGGAATGATGTAGCCCGAAAGCTATTGATTTTGGCCCGTGAATTGGAACTGAAG
>CAYGUZ010000286.1:0-3245 GCA_964353215.1 uncultured Flavobacteriaceae bacterium | reverse complement strand
AAATAGGGTTATTTCTTAAACTTTTTAAATATGTCACTATGAGCCATAAAGCACCTTTTATCAATGACCTTGCCCTACCAGTGGTTGCTGCACCTATGTTCTTGATTTCTGGGCCTAAACTGGTAATCGAATGTTGCAAAAACGGTATTGTAGGCACTTTTCCGGCATTAAACCAACGTACCAGCGAAGGCTTTGAAGAATGGCTTATTGAAATTAAAGCTGAATTAAAAAAATTCGAAGATGAAACGGGCAAAAAAGCAGCTCCATTTGGGGTAAACCTTATTGTTCACCCTACTAATCCACGATTAGAGGCCGATGTAAAACTGTGTATAAAACATAAAGTGCCTTTGGTAATAACCTCTCTAGGAGCTGTTTCCATGGTAATCGATGCCATCCATAGTTATGGCGGATTGGTTTTTCATGATGTCATCAAAAAACGCCACGCAGAAAAAGCCGCTGGCGCGGGAGTTGATGGTTTAATATTGGTCGCGGCCGGGGCAGGTGGCCATGCAGGCACCATAAACCCGATGAGTTTGGTCGCAGAGGTTAAAAAGTTCTTTGATAAGACCATTTTACTTTCAGGTTGTATCTCTACAGGCCGCGATATTGCATCGGCGATGCAGATGGGTGCAGATTTGGCCTACATGGGCACCCGTTTTATTAATGCCGATGAGAGCAAGGCACCACAAGAATATAAAGATATGATCATTGAGGCTGGTGCAAGTGACGTGACCTACACTGCTTCCATCTCTGGGGTACATGCCAACTTTTTAGCTGCAAGTTTAAAGGCAGCAGGGCTTACAGAAGAAGATTTAAAGAAAGACACCAAAATCGATTTTGGAAAAGAATTGGATACCGAAGCCAAAGCCTGGAAAACAATTTGGTCCGCAGGGCAGGGCGTTACTTCTATAGAAAATACAGTACCAGTCGCCAAACTAATTCGCAATCTTAAAACGGAATTTAAAGAGGCAATTGAGGAGCAAGGTAAACTTTTAAGCCGTTTTCCTAAAGACTAACAACTTGCTTGATGCCCTTAGTCCCTTCTGATTACAGACCTCCTTTTATTTTCAGAAATGGCCATTTCTCTACCATATACAATGGCGTGTTCAGAAAAGTTAATGGTCTGATACAAAAACGCGAGCGCATCGAACTCGCCGATGGAGATTTTTTAGATTTGGATTGGAGTGAAAGTAAGTCGAACACAAACAAACTTGTTCTACTCATACACGGTCTTGAAGGTAACGCGCAACGCCATTACATCACGGGTAGTGCGAAAAGATTCAATCAAAACGGTTTTGATGCTTGTGCCATAAATTTAAGAGGATGTAGTGGAGAACAAAATCGATTGTACCGCACCTATCATTCTGGCGCTTCAGATGATTTGATAGAAGTAATTAACCATGTGTTAAATACAAAATCTTACGATTCCATTTTTCTTATGGGCTATAGCCTCGGCGGCAATCTTTTGCTGAAATATTTAGGTGAGGGCAATAAAATTCCACCACAACTAAAAGGTGCGGTCGGTGTATCCGTTCCCTGCAGTCTTAAAAGTGCGAGTGATGAATTGTTAAAATCAAAAAATGCGATTTACTCGCAACGGTTTAAAAAACACTTACTGGCCAAACTGCATGAAAAAAAACAATTGTTCCCTAAAAAAATATCGGAGACCAATATTAAATCGATAATCACTTTAAAAGATTTTGATGATGTCTATACCAGCAAAGCACACGGATTTGTAGATGCGCTAGACTATTACGAAAAATGTAGTTGCCAACAATTTTTACCTAACATTAAAATACCCAGTCTCATTTTAAACGCCAAGAACGATTCTTTTTTGGGTGAAGCATGCTACCCCTATAAAGAAGCACTTGAAAATTCCAAATTATTTCTAGAAGTACCTGACTTTGGAGGACATGTGGGCTTTTGGGGAAGAAAAAATATAAGCTATGCCGAAAAGCGGGGAGTAGAATTTTTAAACTCGTTATAGCTTGTTGTTATAAAAAGAAAGTTGCTTTTGTTAAGGGGCAAAGTTTGACTTATATTAGTGCCTATAATCATCGTAACGATTAAACAAAAAACAAGATGAAAAAAGTAATTCTGTTCATTGCCTTAGGAGCTTTTATAGCAAGTTGTGGCGGAAAGAAAGAAGAAAAGAAAGACGGATTTGAGGTAAGCCGAACAAAATCTACAGATAAAAAAGAGGAAAATGCCGGGGTGCCGGTAGATTTAGACAACAAAGGTGTCGGACCTATTAAAAATGTGGACTTTGCCGCTGATATCGATACAGAAATGGCGGCCCGAGGAGAAGCCAAATTCAATGCTATCTGTGTAGCGTGCCATATGATAGAAGGTAGAATGATTGGGCCCGCTATGAAAGGAGTATACGAACGTCGCAGTCCAGAATGGGTAATGAATATGATACTAAACCCTGATGGCATGTTAAAAGAAGACCCTATTGCAAAAGCATTGCTTAAAGAATATAATAATTCTGCTATGGCCGGCTATTCCATAAGTGAAAGTGAGACCAGGGACATAGCAGAATATCTTAGAAAACTTTGATTTACTTTTAGGGCTGAAAAGATTCTCCTTCACAAATTGATAATGCGAAAGGGAGCGGTATATTCATTTGAGTAATATTTCCATCAGAATCTACTGTCCCCATCATAGCTTGATTAGTGTCAGTGTTCCACCAAACAGTTGTGGTAACTCCATTAGATTCATGAACACATGCCCCTGTCGATGCTTTAAGACCTTCCGACATTGCTTCTGCTGATCTTACCATCTTAGTATTACTTGAGAATGAAAGGCAGAAAAATAAAGTTAAACTTAATAAGATTACTTTTTTCATAATTTTTAATTTAAAGTTGCTTAAAGTTAGAGGAAAATATCATTTTGCAAAAATTTTCTTACTTTAAATATAATATTATTGAAATTTTGATAAGGGTTAGTGATTATTTGCGAATTAAATAATGATATTTTTTATTAATTTAAATGCTGTTTCGCTGCCGAAAGGTTTGAGTAACAGCATTTTTTGATTTAACTAAGACCGGCATGAAAACATATTCCACTATTTTACTTTTAGTATTCTCTTTTTTATGGTCTCATTCACAATCACTTGTTGGAGCTTGGGAAACAACCATGGAGCATGAAGGGGAAAACTTAAGAAATGTTGTTATTATTTCTGAAGGGCATCAAGTAGCTACTTTTTATAATGCTGCTACTGGAGCATTTGTAGGTACAAATGG
>CAYGUZ010000285.1:0-3266 GCA_964353215.1 uncultured Flavobacteriaceae bacterium | reverse complement strand
CCGCCACTATTGTCTTTTGAGATACCGTATTTTAATGCCAAATAAGAATTTATAATAGCAAGTAAAATGAACGATTTAAAAAACACAAAGGCCGCGGTTAGTACTATAACTCATAACAAAAATGAGTTCGATAAGAAAACTGAGAACATATACGAAGCTATTTCTATAGCTTCAAAAAGAGCTATTCAAATCAATTCTGAAATAAAGAAAGAACTTTTAGAAAAATTAGAAGAGTTTGCAACCTATAGTGACAGTTTAGAAGAGGTTTTTGAAAACAAAGAGCAGATTGAAGTCTCTAAATTCTATGAGAAACTTCCAAAACCGCATGCACTTGCTGTGCACGAATGGTTAGAAGACAAAATTTATTACAGAAACACAGAGAAAGACGCATAGTTATGTTAAGTGGTAAAAACGTCCTTTTAGGTATTACCGGGGGGATTGCTGCTTACAAAACAACCTTTCTTGTTAGATTACTTATAAAAGCTGGCGCCACGGTCAAAATAGTTATGACCGAAAGTGCTGGCTCTTTTGTTTCTCCGCTAACACTTTCGACTCTTTCTAAAAATCCGGTACTATCCGATTTTGTAGATGAAACTGAAGAAAGTCTATCGTGGAACAATCATGTAGAGCTAGGTCTCTGGGCAGATGTTTTTTTAATTGCCCCGGCAACTGCGAATACCTTGTCAAAAATGGCGAACGGCACCTGTGACAATCTATTGTTGGCTACCTATCTTTCAGCCAAATGCCCTGTTTATTTTGCACCGGCGATGGATTTGGATATGTACAAGCATCCTTCGACGAAAGCTTCTTTAGATAAGCTGCAAGGTTTTGAAAATGTAATGATTCCGGCTGAATCTGGAGAATTGGCAAGCGGATTGGTAGGCGAGGGCCGTATGGCAGAACCAGAGCATATAGTTGCTTTTTTGCAAAAGCATCTGACCGAAGGATTACCGCTATATAACAAGAAAGTTTTGATTACTGCTGGGCCTACACATGAGGCCATCGACCCTGTTCGTTTTTTAGGAAATCGTTCTTCTGGTACTATGGGCTTCGAGTTGGCTAAAAGAGCGGCCGATTTGGGCGCTAAGGTCATTTTGATTTCTGGTCCGACAAGTTTATCGATATCGCACTATGGTGTTGAATTGATAAAGGTTACATCTGCTGAAGAAATGTTTAATGCAGTTCATAAATATTATTCAGAAGTAGAAGTCGCGATTAGTGCGGCCGCAGTTGCCGATTATCGCCCTAAATCAATTTCAGAACAAAAAATTAAAAAACAAGGAGAAGGATTGCAGATTGACTTAGTGCGAACTAAAGACATTTTGTTGTCAATGGGCGAGCAAAAGAAAAATCAATACTTGGTCGGTTTTGCCTTGGAAACCTTAAATGAAGAGGCGAACGCGAAAAATAAGTTGAAACGTAAAAATTTAGATGCCATTGTTTTGAATTCTTTACAAGACAAAGGAGCAGGTTTTGGCGGAACCACCAATAAAATAACTTTCATTGATAAGAATTCAAAGGTTAAAGCGTTTGAGTTAAAGACAAAGACCGAAGTTGCATCAGACATCTGGTCAGAAATTATTACAAGAATTCATGTGTAGGTGTTTTTTCTTATGGAGTTGTTTGCTTTTTTCAATTTTTGCTACTGGTCAAGAGTTGAATTGTGAAATCACCGTAAATAGTGACCAAGTCTTACAGACTCGCCCAGAAGTGTTTAAAACCCTCGAACGATCTTTGAATGATTTTGTGAACAAAACAAAATGGACCAATCGTACTTTTAAAGAGAACGAAAAGTTAAACTCCAGAATGTTCATTACCATCACCAAAGGAGAAGGTGACCGTTTTGATGCTACGATACAATTACAATCTTCTAGACCGGTCTATAATACCTCATACGAGACGCCCATTTTTAATTATAAAGACAATTCATTCAACTTTAGGTATCAAGAATTTCAACCCTTAATATTTAATACCAATAGCTTTGATTCTAATTTGGTGGGGGTGATTTCGTATTATGTCTATATTATGTTAGGTTTAGACGCCGATACATTTTCTTTACAAGGTGGTGACGATTATTATAGACAAGCACAGAATATTGTGACCCAGGCTCAAGGCAGTAATTTTGCAGGTTGGTCGCAATCCGCACAAGACAATAGAACCCGTTTTGATTTAGTGGATAATTTACTTTCTAATACCTTTAGGGAGTATCGCATTGCCATGTACAATTACCATCGAAAGGGTATGGATATTTTAGGTGACAATAATAGTACTGGCAAACAGGTAATTTCAGGTAGTTTGCGTTTATTTGAAACGCTTATAAAAAGAAGACCTAATGCATTCTTGATTCAAACCTTTTTTGATGCTAAATCTGAAGAAATTCAAAATATTTTCTCAGATGGCCCTAAGGTCGATATCGTGAAACTTAAAGAAACCCTGAATAATGTTGCTCCATTTTATTCCAATACTTGGAGCCAGATAAAGTACTAGTATTTTTTTGCTTAGAACATATATCTTTGCGTTCTAAATTAATGCACATTGCTTACGCATCTTTCAATAAAAAATTATGCTTTAATAGACGATTTAAACGTGTCGTTTACTGAAGGTTTTACTACCATTACCGGTGAAACAGGAGCTGGAAAATCTATTCTTTTAGGAGGACTTTCACTGGTTTTAGGAAAAAGGGCGGACCTATCTTCTTTAAAAAAGAAAGAAGATAAGTGTGTTATCGAGGCGTCTTTCGAAATCGCGCGCTATAACCTATCCTCATTTTTTGAGAATTATGATTTAGATTATGAAAAGCAGTCAATTTTAAGACGTGAGATATTACCTAGTGGAAAGTCTCGTGCTTTTATTAATGACACCCCAGTTACTTTAGATATCCTTTCTGGTTTAGGCGAACGCCTTGTAGATGTTCATTCTCAGCATCAAACCTTGCGCTTGACTGAAAATGACTTTCAGATGAAAGTTATCGATGCCTTAGCTGAGAATGCCCAACACTTAGAAAACTATTCTTCAAAACTAAAAGTCCATCAAAGTATCTTAAGGGAATTGCATGAATTACTTGATTTTCAAACCAATGCGGACAAAGAGCTAGATTATAATAGTTTTTTATTCAAAGAGTTGGAAAGTGCTCCTTTGCAATCCGGAATACAAGAGAGCTTAGAAACGGAATATGAACAGCTCAATAATGTCGAAACGATACTAGAGCAATTATCCAGCGCATACCAAATTTTAAATGCAGAACAAGTAGGTATACTAAACAGTGT
>CAYGUZ010000284.1:0-3266 GCA_964353215.1 uncultured Flavobacteriaceae bacterium | reverse complement strand
AGATGTTACGCCTCCCGTAACAAAAATGTACTTGGTTTGTGACATGATTGTATCTACTATTACGGGGCATAAAGGTACATATTATTAGGTAGATATTTAGGCTAATCCTTCGGGAATTCTTTTCGCAGCTTTCTAATCATTGGTTCTAAACCGTTTGATTTTATATCTAAAATGGTTTGTAAGTAATCGCCTAATTTTCCTTTAGGAAAGCCTTTTTGTTTAAACCATACTAGGTATGGAATAGGCAAATCGACCAAATACCAATTTTTATATTTACCAAAGGGCATCTTATAATGCACCAACTTTAACAGTTCTTGTTTGTCAGGTTTAATTTCCATTTATTTCGCTAAAAATACTATCTTTCTAGATAGAAACAGATACTTATGAAACGAAGGGATTTTGTTGCAGCAACGGCAGTTGGTGCCGCTGGCCTGGCGACAAAGACATCTTTGGCGCAATCAAATGTACCAAATCAAGATTTTAAACTTAAACACAACATAAACCACAGTGTTTGCCAGTGGTGCTTTGGGCATTTACCCCTAGAGGATTTTTTAAAAGAATTGAACAACCTAGGCATTAAAGCCATAGACCTTATTGGCCCAAAAGACTGGCCGCTACTTAAAAAATATGATATTCACTGTTCAATGTGCAATGGGGCGGAAATTAGTTTGACCGAAGGATGGAACGATCCAAAATATCATGAACAATTAATTAAGCAGTATACCGAAATTATACCCCGAGTAGCAGAGGCAGGTTACACCAACCTCATTTGTTTTAGTGGCAATAGACGCGGTATTAACGATTATGTAGGACTGCAGAATTGTGTGGATGGACTTTCTAAAATCATTCCATTAGCTGAAAAACACGGTGTTGTTATTCAAATGGAACTTTTTAATCAGGTGAACCACCCAGATTATATGTGTGACAACTCACTTTGGGGAATAGAACTTTGCAAACATCTTGGCAGCGAGAACTTTAAGTTGCTTTACGATATTTATCATATGCAAATTCAAGAAGGTGATATTATAAGAAGTATTCAGAATTATCATCCTTACTTTGGGCATTACCATACTGCCGGGGTACCAGGGCGAAATGAGATTGATGAAACCCAAGAACTATACTACCCTGCCATTATGAAAGCCATATTGGATACTGGATTTAAGGGGTATGTGGCGCAAGAGTTTATCGTGACTTGGGAAGATAAAATAGCGGCTTTAAAAGATGCCTTTTTACGCTGTGATATCTAATTTTCTTTAGCCAAAGCCAGCGCTATCTGCTCATTCCAACGAAGTTGCTGTTCTCGATTTCTTGAAAAGCTGGTTTCCCAATCATAACGGTCTTGAAAATCAGAAAGTTCTTTTAGGGTCTCTTTATAGATTGCTCGAACCTCGGCTTTTACATTATCAGAAAATGAAGTTTCATTAAGTCGTTTCCGCATTTTTCTTGCAAACAACTCTGAAATATCAAAATGAAGCTGCTCATGACTCAAGATTAAATCATTACAAACAGATGGCTTATACCATGATTCATTGGGGTAGAAAAATGCATTGACCTCAAAATCAAGTTTTACTTCATGATGTAACAAATTAGCAGAATACTTATAGCTGATACCGCTTGCCGTTGTAGCGGCCGGTGCAGCATCAGGTGGAACCTCTCCCTTAAAATCTTGCCAGGTAAGCTTTTTATCGGCTTTCCAAAGATGAGACTCCTCTAGATCTTGAGAGAAACAGCTCATCTCAAAAACTAGAAAAATAAACGCTATGATCAGGCCTTTGTCCAATTGAATGTAACTTCTTTTTCAATATCGGGGTGCAAACTGTGATGTACGGGGCAGGTGTTCGCGGTACGTTCTAGTATTGTTCTATGCTTATCAGAAATAGCCGAAGGAAGCTCTATATGCACTTCTATTTTAGCTATTCTTCTGGGCTCTGAAGCCATGTGTTTTGTGACATATGCCGTAGCCCCGGTCAAATCAACACCCAAATCTCTAGCTTTTATTCCCATTACGGTAAGCATACAGCTTGCCAAACCTGTAGCAACTGTGTCGGTTGGAGAAAATGCTTCGCCCAAACCATTATTGTCTACTGGTGCATCGGTAATAAATTCGTTTCCCGAACGTAAGTGGTGACATGTAGTTCGCAATTCACCGGTATAGGTAACCTTAGATGTCATTATTCTTCTATTTGTTTTACTTGCAATTGGTCATACTGCATTAGATAAGACGCATTATTAAAATAACCCTTGGTCCATTCATTGTAGTAGTTGAACTTATTACCACTGTACTCCGTTAAACCAATTAATTGCGAAGTAGCTTCTAAATTCTTTATATAAGCCAACTTTAAAAGTAAATCTAGGGTCAAATCAAAACCGCGCGTTGCATAACGGTCAGGTTCATTGCCAAACTTTTTTTGATAGGCTTCTGTAAAACTATCACCCGTAATTTCCCTATTGGCAGATGGATAGGTAAATCTTAAATTGGACAAGTGGGGCATAGCAACCTCATCACCTTCAAAAGCATTATTATAATTGGTCGTAAACATGCGCACCGTGTACTCCTTCTCTGAGTTTGCAGCATTCAAAATGGAGCTTATACTGGCAACAAGGTTTGGGGCATCAGTTTCTACAAAAACCCAATACTCTTGATTTTCAGAAAGCATAAGTAAAAAGTCTTCGAGATGTAACGAACCATCTTTACTCATTTTGGCTACCCTTGCGCTAGGAAATCTAGAAATAATAGAATCTTTTGCCGCTTGATGTTTATCATCGGCAATGACCAATATTTTTTCTTTTGTTCTTTTCTCGGCAACATAATCTAAAATACGCTTACGCAAAATATCATCATCTGGCATGGAGAAAAAGACGTTGCTCAAACTTAAATCACTATTAGAAGCATAAGGAACAACCACAGGAACATTATAATTAGAAGCCTGAACTGCAACTTCGCCGATCAAAGCAGGACTCACGGGGCCAATGATAGCATCTACGTTCTGCAAAGATTGTTGTTGCAGCAAACTTTTGGTTCTATCAAAACTTAGTTCGGTATCCAAAACCTTTGCATCTACCGAAAGTCCCATTTTTTTAACGGAATCCATTGCAATCAGTGCACCCGTATACAGACCAAGGGCAATACTCATATCTTTTCTACCTTTTACTTGGCTTTGGGTCATTTTTTTATCTGTAAAATCAACCCTATCTAAACGAAATGGCAATAAAAAAAGAAGGCTTGGCCTATTTTCAATATTTATACTATCAATCTCTACGGGTTT
>CAYGUZ010000283.1:0-3267 GCA_964353215.1 uncultured Flavobacteriaceae bacterium | reverse complement strand
ATATAGAATTTCTCGATAAAAGACACCTAGTAACCTGAAGTTTCTTAGATTTTTAAGATTTTCAAAGTCGATTCGCATGATGGCAAAATCTTCAATATTGATAAAGATTCGTCCTTTAAAATCTGCACTACTCTTTGGTTTAAAGCCGATTACATATACTCCGGCGTTGTCGATATCGACATAGCCGGCAAGTTTAAATTCGTACTTTCTACTTTTATTTATGACATTCAGCTTGGAGTCTTCTTCATAAAAAACTTCACTTAAGAGTTCATCAAAAATGTGTCTTTGACCGTCTACAAAACCTGAGACCGTATCTTGTTTCATCTCTTTTTCGAGTTCTTTGGCCTCTTCGGCTTCTAAATCACTCATAATAGAATCTACCTGTATTTTTTCACTGAAGATTCCTGATTTTATTTTAAGATAAGAGTCAGGCTTTACGTTTTGTTTGAAGATATTCTCCATACGTTTACCCAACTCATCAAAAGAGCCGATATCTTTTTTATCATAAAGATTAGCTGCTTTTAAAACATTTACCTTGTATTTGTTTTTGGTTTTGTAAAAATCACCCAAAGCTTCCGTGTAGTGATATGAATTTCTAGGGATTATACTTGCAAGGCTATCGATAAACTCCTTGTCCAACTCTTCAATAGAGGATTTTTCAAACCCAAAATCAACTTTTTGGATGTTTCCAAAAACGGATTGTCTTAGAAAATAGCGCTGTTTTAAGGGTTCGTTATTGATATTCTGGGGCAAACGCTCTTTCATCTTGTCAATAATCTCGTCAACTTCTAATTCTTTATCGAATAGATATACTCCGCTAAGTTCAATAGCTTTTGGTTGTATGTAAATAACACTATCTAACAGGCTTTCATAGGTAAAACCTAATTTTTCATAGCCCATACTAGAGATATAGATAGAATCAAGTTTTTGGGTCGTAGCGTCTAATACAAAACTAAATCTGCCTTCTTCATTTGAAATTACACCTTGGTTTTCGCCATACTGAATGGTTACATAGGGGATAGGGTTTTTGGTTTTACCATCGACTACTTTTGATGAAATAGTTTGTGCTAGGCCAAAAGAAACAACAGATAGGCAAAATAATAGTGTAACCGTGTAATTTGATTTCATGAAGAATTGTCTTTTGATAAAGTGATGTATATGGATAAAGACGTTTGTTGATTGAGAATGGTTGCCTCAAAAGTTGAGCCATGATTATTTTTTGGCAATATTTCTGATCATACCGCCAAAAATAAAATAGTGCAAAGGCACTATACTATACCAGTATAACCTGCCTTTTAAGCCACGAGGACGAAAAGTTGCAGTTTGATGCAACACATTGTTTTCGTCAATTTTAAATTCTAACCAAGCTTCGCCAGGCAGTCTCATCTCGGCAAAAAGTAATAAACGTTTTCCTTTTTTGTCAGCTAAAAGAACACGCCAGAAGTCAAGCGCATCTCCAGCAAAAATTTTGTCAGGATGTGTTCTTCCCCTTCTAAGACCAACACCACCGAAAAGTTTATCTAAAAACCCTCGAATTTTCCAGAGCCAGTTGCCATAATACCAACCTGTTTTTCCACCTATCTTCCAAATTCTTTTTAACACCCTTTTTGGGTCGTCTACTTTGAGTTTTTGTTCATCTCTAAGCACCCCAAACTTGGGTACCTGAACATACTTTTCAAGATTTTTATTAAAACGACCGCTGACCATACTATCCTTCCAACTACTCATAACAAGATTCTGTTCAATTTTTTTAAAGGCCATGTCAATGGCTTCCATGTAGGAATGTGGCGTAATATCTAATAGTTTAGAAAGTCTATTGTCGTTTGCTATGACTTCAATTTTCATGCTATCGACAAGGTTAAGTGCAAGTTTATAAGAGGTTGAGGTGACAAAATACAACCAGTATGAAGATAGTTTTGGTGTCATTACCGGTACGGTGACTATCCAATTTTTAAAGCCTCTTGCCTTGGCATATTGATGGAGCATTTCTTTGTAGGTAAGCACATCTGGTCCGGCAATGTCAAATGATTCATCATAAGTTTTTGAATTGCCAAGTACTCCTGTAAGAAATGAAATAACATCACGAATAGCTATAGGCTGTGTTTTGGTCAAAACCCATTTTGGGGTAATCATAAACGGAAGTTTTTCGCATAGATCTCGTATAATTTCAAACGAAGAACTACCAGAACCCACAATAATTCCGGCACGTAAAACGGTAAGGCTAAAATTGCCTTTGTATAAAATCTCTTCTACATTTTTTCGAGACCAAAGATGTTTAGAAAGATTTTTGTCATTGACAATGCCACTTAAATAAATCACCTGTTTGATGTTGGTGTTCTTTACCAGGGTATTGAAATTTCTGGCGGTAATAGCCTCCAGCTCATCAAAATCTTTGGTAGATGATGTCATGGAGTGTATCAAAAAATAGGCAGCATCAATATCCTTCGGAATTTTTACTTTCGAAACATCATCTAAAAAATCAATTTCTAAAACCTCAATCTTGGCCAGGGTTTCTTGGTCAACCGATAAGCGCGAAGCATCTCTAACCATGCAGACAAGATCGTGCCCTGCGTCAAGTAATTGTGGGAGTAATCGCATACCGATATAGCCATTGGCACCTGTAAGTAGAATCTTCATGATTTGGGAATTTTGAACATTTTAAAAATGGATACAAAGGGGCCTAGGGTTATTGCCACAACCAAAAGGATTATTAGCCAGCCAATGCTAAAATGATTTACTTCTTTTGCCAGTAGTATAGAATTAAGTGAAATCACCAGAAAAATTAATGCAATGCCAAGATTGAGCCAGGTCAACATGCGAATGCTTATTGCATAGATTTTTGGCGCGTTTTTCTCGGTTAACCTGGTGGGGTAATTAAAGTTCCATGGCTTCATTCTAGTAGCGAGCATAGTCATTCCAAAATACATTACTAGATTTAGAATGGGCAGTACCCAAAGTGTTGATTTATTTCCAAACCCGTCAGCTTCGCCTTTTATGTTAAAATGGGTGGGAATAACGTCTGGCAAACTAGCGTAAAAAGAAAAAACCAAAATAAAATTGAGCGTGACCATAAGCCAACCTGCTAAAATTAGCTTTCGGTCAAAATCATTAGGTTTCACATCAATTTTTGGTTGGTTCTTAAACATTATAGGTCTTCAATTGAGGTGGGGGCATTGTCTGCCTTATAGTCCAATAATTTTCTAAAATATTTTTGAATGGCCTTGGTATCTGATTGTACCTTGATAAAATAATGATCTCGATAAATAG
>CAYGUZ010000282.1:0-3281 GCA_964353215.1 uncultured Flavobacteriaceae bacterium | reverse complement strand
AATAGTAGAGATAGCATAATTGTTTTTTTAGCTGTCTTCATTTTTTTGAAATTTAGATTGAATTTCCCTTTAGATTCAATTCTCAAAAAATGTTACATCTAAAAACAAAAAAACCTCACAGTACTGTGAGGTTCCTAATTTATTTGAAGTAAAAATTCTCTAATTATTCAAAGCCTCGGCTCCACCAACAATTTCTAAAATCTCATTGGTAATGGCTGCTTGTCTTGCTTTGTTATAGGTCAACTTCAACTGATCTCTTAATTCAGTGGCATTATCCGTTGCCTTGTGCATTGCTGTCATACGAGCACCATGTTCACTAGCAAACGAGTCACGAATAGCTTTGTACAACTGCGTCTTTAATGATTTCGGAATCAATTGTTCTACAATCTCTGGCTTTGATGGCTCAAAAATATAATCCGCCGCTCCCGAAGTATCGCCCTCAACGGGAACAATTGGCAAAAACTGTTCTGACATGATGATTTGGGTAGCCGCATTCTTGAACTTGTTATACACCAATTCAATTTTATCATACTCCCCTTCTGTAAAACGTTGCATTAAGCTTTCAGCTATTTCTGCAACATTATCAAAAGTTAAATCATCGTAAATATCACTATGGTTAGATAGAACGGTATTATTTCTGCTTAAAACATCATTCGCTTTCTTGCCAACGGTAATAAAATCTACTTGCTTATCAGCATAAGTGTTTAACAATACGGTGCACTGTTTAATAATATTTGTATTAAAAGCGCCACAAAGCCCCCGATTAGAAGTGATGGCGACTACCAATACTTTATTTACCTCACGTTTATCAGCATATTTGCTTCCTGCATCGCCATCTAAACTTGCACTTAAACTCTGTAAAAGTTCAGTTAGCTTATCGGAATAAGGTCGCATTGCCGTAATAGCATCTTGCGCTTTTTTCAATTTTGCAGCAGATACCATTTTCATGGCACTGGTTATCTGCATCGTTGAAGAAACGGATGCTATTCTATTTCGTATTTCCTTAAGATTGGCCATAGATCAATTTAAAGAATGATTATGCTCTATACTTTCCTGAAAGGTCTTTACAAACCGCTGTTAACGTATCAGTAACCTCATCAGTTAATTTTCCAGCTTTTAATGTATCCAAAACCCCTCTATGCTTAGCATTCAAGAATTCTAAATAATCTCTTTCAAACTCTTTTACTTTTTCCACAGGAACATCACGCAACAAGTTTTTAGAACCTGCAAAAATGATAGCTACTTGATCTTCCACGGTAAAAGGGTCATTTTGTGCCTGCTTTAAGATTTCAACGTTTCTACGTCCTTTTTCAATAACGTTTAAAGTAGCTGCATCTAAATCTGAACCGAACTTGGCAAAAGCTTCCAATTCACGGAATTGAGCTTGATCTAACTTCAAAGTACCTGCTACTTTTTTCATAGACTTAATCTGGGCCGAACCACCCACACGAGATACTGAGATCCCTACGTTAATCGCTGGACGAACACCTTGGTTGAATAAATCTTGCTCTAAGAATATCTGACCATCGGTAATCGAAATTACGTTTGTTGGTATATATGCGGAAACGTCACCCGCCTGTGTTTCAATAATTGGCAATGCTGTCAATGAACCTCCACCTTTTACTATTGGCTTTAAAACATCAGGTAAATCGTTCATGTTCTTGGCAATGTTATCATCATTAATAACTTTTGCAGAACGTTCCAATAATCTTGAGTGCAGGTAGAAAACGTCTCCTGGGTATGCTTCACGTCCTGGAGGTCTTCTTAATAATAAAGACACCTCACGATAGGCGACCGCTTGTTTCGATAAATCATCGTAGATAATCAATGCTGGTCTACCTGTATCTCTAAAATACTCTCCAACAGCTGCACCGGCGAAAGGGGCATAAACTTGCATTGGAGCAGGGTCTGATGCGTTTGCCGCAACAATGGTTGTATAGGCCAATGCACCTTTATCTTCTAATGTTTTTGCAATAGCGGCCACCGTAGAGGCTTTCTGGCCAATTGCAACATAGATACAATATACTGGCTCGCCAGCATCATAAAATTCTTTTTGATTCAGAATAGTATCGATACAAACCGTAGTCTTACCAGTCTGACGGTCACCAATTACCAACTCACGCTGTCCTCTGCCCACCGGAATCATAGCATCAATTGCTTTGATACCGGTCTGTAATGGTTCATTTACCGGTTGACGGTAAATTACACCAGGCGCTTTACGCTCTAATGGCATTTCATAGGTTTTACCCGATATGGGGCCCTTTCCATCAATAGGTGCCCCTAAAGTATTAACAACACGGCCAACAATGCCTTCACCAACATTGATAGAAGCGATACGTTGTGTACGTTTTACGGTAGCCCCTTCTGTAATTTCTCTTGACGGACCTAACAATACGACCCCAACATTATCTTCTTCTAAGTTCAGTACGATACCTTGCATACCGCCATCAAACTCAACTAGTTCACCATATTGAACATTTGCCAAACCGTACACACGTGCAATACCATCACCTACCTGAAGTACTGTACCCACTTCGTCTAGAGAAGCCGTAGCCTCGAAACCTGATAATTGCTGTTTTAATATTGCTGAAACCTCAGCTGCTTTTACTCCTGCCATTTTTATAGACTATTTGTAAATTCTCGTTTTAATCCGTTTAGTTTGCTTGCCACACTGGCATCGTATTGTAAATCGCCCACTCTTAGAATGAATCCGCCAACAATACTTTCATCAACTTTATTTTCTATAGTAACCTTATTACCTGTTAGTTTGGTTACCTGTGCCAAAATCTTTTTTTCTAAATCTTCGGTTAAAGGAACCGCTGAAGTAACAAAGGCCACGTCTTCTCCTTTCATTTTTTCATGAAGGATAATGTATTTATGGGCCACCTCTTGAAGCATTTCAATACGCTTGTTTCCCGTTAACGTGCTTATCAGGCCTAAAGTAATTTCGCTACTTTCTTTAAAGATTTCGCTTAATGCTTTTTTCTTGACCTCGCTTTTAACAACTGGACTAGATAGCACAAGCTGCAATTCAGTATTCCCGGAAATTACGGCTGCTATATTGCGCATATCTTTTTCAACTTTATCCGCTGCTTTTTTTTCAACAGCAAAGTCTAAAGTTGCTTTTCCATATCGTATGGCCGCTCTAGCTTCGTTCATGATTTAGTTCAATTTGATGTCGCCCAACATATCATCAACTAATTTTAGTTGCTTCTTTTTGTCGGATAATTCTTCTTTGATTACTTTCTCGGCGATTTCAACTGAAAGGTTGGCTACTTGTT
>CAYGUZ010000281.1:0-3293 GCA_964353215.1 uncultured Flavobacteriaceae bacterium | reverse complement strand
ACCTCAGGTATGTCCACTTGGGTAGTCATTGGAGGTTTGGCTTTAGGAGCGGCTGCAGGTATCGGATTAGGGTATTGGGTAGCAGTTGCCGGTCTGGTGATGATGTCTTTCGCGACTTTATTCAGCTTTATTACGCTTCCTGTTGAATATGATGCGAGTAATCGTGCATTAAAGTGGTTAAAACAAAAAAACATAGTAACCCAACAAGAATACAAAGGTTCTGAAGATGCTTTAAAATGGGCAGCAAGAACGTACTTGGTTGCAGCAATAGGCTCTTTGGCGACCTTAGTCTACTGGGGACTGCAAGTTTTTGGTGGAAGAGACTAATTCTTTTTTTAAAAAGTATATTAACGAAGCCTGTCGTTTATGCGACAGGTTTTTTAGTTTAAAAACGAAGCCCGTACGAGAGCATTACATATTTATGTTTTCGTGAAAGTTGTGTTTCTGCGGAGTTGTAGCGCAATCCGAATTTATAGTCATTTCGCTGAAAACGATGGTAAAAATCAAAACCTAAACGCCAGATACCGCTAGACGGCTCTTTTAGTACCGAAGAATTGTCACCAAATAGATTGCCTTCAATAAGACCATTGTAAAACACACTTCGGTAGCTTGCTCTTATGGCAAAATAGATTTCCCTATCGGTCGGACCAATCTGGTCATGAGCAATAGTTTTAGCGACTTCATTTCTTCTCCCAAAATAAAAAATTGCTTCTGGCTCTGCATAAATATCACGCGACCCCAAAGCTAGATTGGGCTTAAATGCAAAACGAATACCGAAAGGATTTGGCACTATCTCCCATTCTTTTACATAACTAAAGTAGAAGTTTAGATGAAAGCTATCATGTAATTCGTCTATCCATAAGGGAGAGTCTGAAATGGCTATCGCCCTATGATACCAGCGCTGAAAACCTCCGGCCCCTGAATTTAAGCCTGCAATGCCTATCAATACACTTATCTGATATAAATCATCTGACTTTGATGTTGACCATGTCGCCTTGAGACCAGAAAATCCTGTATAAGGTCTATCAAAAACGCCACTATTTGTTGATTGTGTCTGTGAAGGGGTGTAAACCTCTTGTCCGATAGTAAAATCTAATTGTTCTTGGCCAGTTTTAGAAATACCTTTTGACAGTCGCTTGCGGTAGGTCAAAAATAAGCCTGAGGAGTAATAGCGATCGGTAAGCATAAAAAAATCATTATCGTGCCGTAACTCAAGTTGTTGACTTATATTTTTTTGAGAAGTGTCCTGCGAATATAGTTGCATCGAAAAAAGTACAAATAAGGTCGCAAGACCCAAAAAAAGAAGAAGTTCTTTGAACATGAATCGTTTGGTCGTCAAATAGTGATTTGCCTATCAATTTGCTGGTCTAGAGAAATAAAGGTTTCTGTTCTTGAAACCCCTTCTATTTGCTGAATCTTTTTGTTTAAAAGGTGCATTAGATGTTCATTGTCTTTGCAAAGAACTTTGATAAGTATGGACCAATTTCCGGTCGTATAATGGCACTCTAAAACTTCTGGAATCTTTTCAAGTGCGGCAACAGCTCGTGGGTTTGACATGGCTTTATCAAGAAAAATACCGATATAGGCCATAGTCGTATAGCCTAGCACTTTTGGATTGATAACAAATTTAGAACCAGATAATAGGCCTGAAGCTTCTAGCTTTCGCAGCCTTTGATGAATAGCGGCACCTGAAATACCAATGTTTCTTGCTATTTCAAGAATAGGCCTTCTCGCATCTGACATTAAATACTTAAGTATTTTTTTGTCGATGCCATCAATTTTAACTAAACTGTTAGGTGATTTCATTTTAAACCTCGAATTAGAAACTCAAAGATATTGAAACAGTTTTAATTTGTTAACTCAAAATAGAATCTGGATTATAGCCCAAATAAGGCACTTCAAATTCATTAAAGTGTATTCCGTATTCCTTAAGTTCGGCTAAAATTGGTTCGTAGACTTCTTTACTTATAGGTATTTGAATTCCCGGAGTAGTGATTTTTTTATTTAAGATATTCAGTGTCGCCATCGCTACAGGCAAGCCAACGGTTTTTGCCATGGCGGTATGAGTTTGATTTTCGCCAAGAACGACCATATTGGCATCAATCTGTTTCTTTTGACCGTTAAGTTCATACCCAAATTTATGGTACATCACTATCATGTCTTTTTCATCACTTTTCAAAGTCCAGCTGGCTTCCAATATTTCCTGTAAAATTTGGGCAGGTGTAGCTTTATCCAAAGAAATGGTTTTGTTCTTATCGAAAATATGGAGCTCGATAAGCTTGCCCCACATAATATCGTCTTGTTCGATTTTTAAGTAATGTCTTAATTTAAGTTCGATGGAATCGGTAGGTGAATAGGGTAGAAAAAGATTAGTAAAGTCTCGATAAGACATTCCTTTAGAGTTTTCTATAGTGTAGCTGTCGTCGGTCATTCCGAGTTGCACAAACATATTCCATGCTTTGGAGAACCCAATTCTTCTCATGGTTCCTCTATAGAGCGTCAAGACATCGCTAAGGCCATAAGCTTCTCTATATTTTAAAGAATCGCGATTGGCATAAGCCTCAAATCTTCCGTAGTTTTCAACATCTAAAAATTCTGTTCTTCTAAAAAGTTTATGATAGGGAATGTATTTATAGGTGCCTTCTTGAATAAATTTTGCTGTTCCGCCCTGGCCTGCAACGACTACGTTTCTTGGGTTCCACGTAAATTTATAATTCCACAGGTTGTTATCACTTTCAGGTGCTACCAGTCCGCCGGTAAACGACTCAAAAAGTAATATTTTGCCCCCTTTTTCACGAATACGGTCCAAGACTTCCATTGCACTCATATGGTCGATTCCTGGGTCTAAGCCAATTTCATTCATAAATACCAACCCCTTTTGCTTGGCTTCTAAATCAAGCTCCATTATGGCATCACTGACATAAGATGCGGTCACTAAGTGTTTGTTAAATTCAATACAGTCTTTGGCGACTTCTATATGTAACCTCGGCGGAAGCATAGAAACGACTATAGCTGCTTTTGAAACTAAGTCTTTTCTAGCAGTATCATCAAAAATATCTAAAGCTACTACCTTACAATTGCGATGATCGCTGATGTATTCAGGAATATGTTTCGGATTTAAATCTCCAATAGTCAAATGAAGATTTTCTTCTGTAGATTTTTCTAAAAAGTAATCGAGCAGGTATGAAGTTGATTTTCCTGCTCCGAGCACTAATATTTTTCGAGACATAAGATTCGCTTACCTTTGTATATAATGATTGCTAAGGTATCAAATTGTTATATTTTTAAAGAAT
>CAYGUZ010000280.1:0-3311 GCA_964353215.1 uncultured Flavobacteriaceae bacterium | reverse complement strand
TTATTATAGACTCTTCGACAAGCTCAGAGTGACATTTAATTTCTATTAAATAAGATGCTGAAAAAAGTTCAGCATGACAACGAGTTGTCATTTTAAACATTTGAAATAATCAAAAGGTTCTTGACAGTCACTACATTTGAATTGTGCTTTACAAGCCGTAGAACCAAACTGGCTTACCATTCTGGTATTTTTAGAACCACAGTTGGTACATTTCACCAATTGTTTGCCCCCCAATAAAACACTTTTATCAGCTTCTTCACCTAGTGGTGCGGCGATACCATAATCTTCTAATGCTTTTCTGCCTTTAGGTGTAATCCAATCCGTTGTCCAAGCAGGGGCCAACACCAATTCTATTTCTGAGTTGTAGTTTGCCTCAGATAAAGCTTTTTTAATATCGTCGCCAATAACGTCCATAGCCGGACACCCACTATATGTAGGTGTTATTTGTACATGGACTAGGTCTTTTTTTATAACTGCCGAACGAACTACTCCCATATCCATAATAGATAATACTGGGATTTCAGGATCAGAAACCTTTTCTAAGATTGCCTTTAAGTGTTCATCAATATGTTGCTCCATTTTTACCATTAGGTATTTTTAGGGCCACTAAAACTTACTACCATTCCATATTTGGATAGGTACGCTGCATATATTGCATATCAGCCAACAAATACCCCATATGCTCCGTATGTATGCCATTTTTTCCGCCTTTTTGAAACCATTTGGTTTCAGGTACCGAAATAGTCGACTCTGCCAAAATCATTTTCACAATTTCATAATACCTATCCTTAAGCAACGTAACATCGACCCCCACGCCCGCTTGCACCATTGCTTTGTCTGCTTCTGTTTGATGAAATAATTCATCTGTATAGGTCCAAAGGTTGTCTACCGCTTCTTGAATCTTAGCATTACTTTCTTGAGTACCATCTCCTAGCCGTATTACCCAATCGGACGAGAATCTTTTATGATAATTAGCTTCCTTAATACTTTTCTTAGCTATTGCCGCTAAGGTGATATCATGACTTTGTTGCAACTCTTCCAAAAAAAGATTGTGGTAACTATCGAACAAAAATTGACGAACGATGGTATATGCAAAATTTATGTTCGGTTGCTCCACTAAGAGCACGTTTATATATTCTCTTTCTTTTCTCAAAAAAGCAATACTGTCCTCTGTAGCTTCTTCACCTTTTAGTTTTGAGGCATATTGGTAGTAACTCCTAACCTGACCCAATAAATCTAATGAAATATTGGTGCATGCAATGTCCGTCTCTAAACTAGGCCCGTGACCACAGAGCTCTCCTAGGCGTTGCCCGAGAATTAAATTGTTATCTGCAATTCCAAGGATATAATTATATAGATTTTCGTTTTTCATTACATATGTTTTACATCATCGGGCAAATCGTAGAAAGTAGGATGCCTATATACCTTATCCTGTGCTGGTTCAAACAACTCTCCGTTATTATCAGGATTAGAGGCGGTAATATGCTTAGATTCTACGACCCAGATACTTACACCTTCATTTCGTCTGGTATAAACATCTCTAGCATTCTCCAATGCCATTTCTTCATCAGCAGCATGTAAACTACCAAAATGACGGTGTTCCAATCCATTCTTACTTCGAACAAAAACTTCCCAAAGTGGCCAACTTTTTTTCATCTTAAACTGCTTTATCTATTTTCTCATTCGATTGTTTTTCTGCATGAGCCATAGCGGCATCACGTACCCAAGCTCCTCTTTCCCAAGCTGATTTTCTAGCATTTAAGCGTTCTTTATTGCATGGGCCATGACCTTTTACAACTTGCCAAAATTCATCCCATTGAATTTCACCAAAGTCATAATGCCCAGTTTCTTCATTCCATTTTAAATCTGCATCAGGAATTTTTAGGCCAAGAATATCGGCTTGAGGTACCGTTTGGTCTATAAATTGCTGGCGTAACTCGTCATTTGTCTTACGTTTTAGCTTCCATTTCATAGATTGCTCTGTGTGTACCGATTCAGCATCGGTCGGGCCCAACATCATTAACGAAGGCCACCACCATCTATTTAGGGCGTCTTGAGCCATTTCTTTTTGCTCGGCCGCACCATTGCACAACTTGTGCATAATTTCAAAGCCTTGTCTCTGGTGAAAACTTTCTTCTTTACAAACACGAACCATAGCCCGTGCGTACGGACCATAAGAAGTACTACAAAGCGGAACCTGATTAATAATTGCAGCACCATCTACCAACCAACCAATAGCACCCATATCTGCCCATGTTACCGTTGGATAATTAAAAATACTGGAGTATTTAGCTTTTCCAGAATGCAGTTGTTCATACAATTCGTCTCTTGAAATTCCTAATGTTTCGCAGGCACTGTATAAATACAAACCGTGTCCGGCCTCATCTTGAACCTTGGCCAACAAAGCAACTTTTCTTCTTAGTGAAGGTGCTCTTGTAATCCAATTGCCCTCTGGTAGCATACCAACAATTTCAGAATGGGCATGCTGAGATATTTGCCTGATATGGGTTTTTCGATACTTTTCGGGCATCCAATCTTTTGGTTCAATCTTTTCGTCACGTGCAATACGTGCATCAAAATCGGCCTCTAAACTCTTTATTTGTTCTTCACTCATAGCTTATGTTATTTGCGAATTATTAAACATCAAAATCAACTTTTACGATATCGCTGGTAGGAACAGCTTGGCAACTTAATACCAAATTTTTGGCGACCTCATCATCTTCAAGTGCATAGTTAACCTTCATTTCTACAGAACCTTCGACAACTTTACATTTACAGGTACTGCATACGCCACCCTTACATGCAAAAGGCAAATCTGCTCCGGCAGCCAAGGCACCATCAAGGATATTATCAAAATCATCATCCATAACAAAATGGAATTCTTTTCCGGCATCAATGATCGTAACTTTTGTACCCTCTACCTTTTGTTCAAGTGCGGCGGCTATCTGTTTTTCTGAATCTTGATCGGTTCCTGTAAAAAATAGCTCGAAATGTATTTTCTCTTTTGCCAAACCAGCTTCTTGTAAACTATCCCTAATCAAAAAAACCATCTCTTGGGGGCCACATAAAAAACAGCTTGAAGTATCTTCAACATCAATAAAAGATTTTGTTAGCACGGCTAACTTTTCCTTATCGAATCTCCCATTTAAAAAAGGGATATCCCTTTTTTCCTTGGTCAAGAAATAAAATACTTGAAATCGTCCAAAAAACTGATTTTTAAGCTTTTCTATTTCTTCTTTAAAGATAATGGATTTAACGGTCCGGTTTAGGTAGAAAAGTTTAAAGGTACTTTTTGGCTCTTTGACCAAATG
>CAYGUZ010000279.1:0-3339 GCA_964353215.1 uncultured Flavobacteriaceae bacterium | reverse complement strand
GGTTATTGTGCAAATAACGCCAAAAAATAATGACGTTGAAATCACCATAAAAGATTCTGGCCCTGGCATAAAACAAGAAAACCAAGCATTGATTTTTGAACGCTATAGGCAAACCAAAACTGGCCAACGAAAAGAAGGTGCGGGGCTTGGATTGGCCATTGTAAAAAAGATTGTAGAATTACACAATGCAAGCATAAATGTGCTTAGCAAACCCAATGAGGGCACATCTTTTAGTTTTAGCCTACCTATTTACCAAATGGCCTAAAAAATAGTAATTGCGCTCGTTTGAACGTAGACATTTCTTTATCTTTAGGTAAAATTGCCTGCATGATTGCCATTGATAATCTCCTTGAGTTCTTTCTTGAAACTCGAAAGCATTCCGAAATCATATGTGAACCTCTTGAAATTGAAGACTATGTGGTTCAGCCCATTGTCGATGTTAGTCCGCCGAAATGGCATTTAGGGCATACTACCTGGTTTTTTGAAGAATTTATCTTAAAGCCTCACGTAAATAATTATCAAACTTTTGATGAGGATTTCTCTTTTGTTTTCAATAGTTATTATGAGACCGTAGGCAAGCGCGTAGTTCGTTCAGATCGCGGAAACATGAGCCGACCATCCGTCAAAAAAGTATTTGAATATCGAAACTATGTTACCCAAGCCATCAAAAAATTGTTCGAGTCAGAGCAGACAAAAAACTTGAACGACTTACTTGAGATCGGCATTCATCATGAAAAGCAACATCAAGAATTATTGCTGACCGATATTAAATATATTCTGGGCAATAATCCGCTACTACCAGCGTATTCAAACGAATTTGTAGAACACCCTGTTGAAAATCATCCACAAGATTGGATCTCCGTAGAAGAAGGTATCTATGAGATAGGCCATAATTCCAGTAATTTCTGCTACGACAATGAATTGGGCAGGCATAAAGTATACTTGAACAGTTACCAGATTTCAAACAAACTGGTCACAAATGAAGAGTTCGTTCAATTCATCGAGGCCAAAGGATATCAAAAATTTGATCTATGGCATGCAGAAGGTTGGGATTGGGTAAATCAAAACAAGATTACAGCTCCACTTTATTGGTATAAAATAGAAGGTGAATGGTATCATTACACTTACGCTGGTCTCAAAAAAATTGCTATTAATGCGCCTATTGCCCATATATCGTATTTTGAAGCTTTTGCCTTTGCCCAATGGAAAGGTTTACGACTGCCAACAGAATTTGAATGGGAAGCTGCACAAAGCTATTTTCCGTGGGGAAAACGATGGGAATGGACAGAAAGTGCTTATCTCCCATATCCCAATTACAAAAAAGCCGATGGTGCTTTGGGCGAATACAACGGTAAATTTATGGTAAGCCAAAAAGTATTGCGTGGAAATTCCGTGGCAACACCTGATAAGCATAGTAGACCCACCTACAGGAATTTTTTCCACCCAAACCTAAGATGGCAGTTTACCGGATTAAGGTTAGCCAAATAATCACGACAAAAAATAAATGCAAGATAAATTCACTGTATTAACCTCAGCTTTTGAGCAAGAAGTCTACGACGGCCTAACAGCCAAACCAAAGTATCTATCTTCGAAATATTTTTATGACGAAATTGGCGATAAGCTATTTCAAGATATCATGGCGATGCCAGAATATTATCTTACTGATAGTGAATTTAGTATTCTAGACCGTCATAAAGACAAAATAGCTTCCATTTTTAATTTCAACAAAGAACCCTTTAGTTTATTTGAGTTGGGTGCAGGAGATGGTAAAAAAACTAAAATATTGCTTAGGTATTTTTATGAAAAAGATATTTATTTTGATTACAGACCTATCTATATCAGTCAGAATGCACTAGACAAACTTGAGGCTTCAGTAACAAAAGAATTGCCAAATGTAGAAATAAATACCCTGCAAGGTACTTATTTTGAAACGCTCGCCAATATTGGTGAAAGCGATGCCAAACGAAAGATAATTCTGTTTTTAGGGTCTAACATCGGCAATTTGTTGCACCCCCAAGCCATTTCTTTTTTACAGAGTATGCAAGAAGTGCTCAATGATGATGATTTGATTTTTATGGGCTTTGATCAAAAGAAAAACCCGCAAACCATTTTAGATGCCTATAATGATAAAACTGGTATTACAGAGGCATTCAATAAAAATGTACTGACCCGAATCAATACTGAAATGAGCGCAAATTTTGATTTGGATAAATTTCTGCACTGGGAGGTTTATGACCCCGAAACGGGTACAGCAAAAAGCTATTTGGTATCTAAAGAAAAGCAAACGGTGTATATCACATCACTTGATTTAGAAGTCAATTTTAAAGCTTGGGAAACCATTCATACAGAAATCTCGCAAAAATATGATGACGAGGTAGTATCATGGCTAGCGAACGAGGCGGGTCTTCAAATTGAAAATCAATTTAGTGATGAACATAAATTTTATAAAAATTACATCTTTAAAAAGAAAATACAATGAAAGCAATCTGGAACAATACCGTAATAGCAGAAAGTGATGATACTTTGGTTATCGAAAACAACCATTACTTTCCTGCCGAAAGCATCAAAGCAGCATATTTTAAAACGAGTGATACCCATACCACCTGTCCCTGGAAAGGTAAGGCCTCATATTATTCCATTGAGGTCGATGGCAAAGTGAATACCGATGCCGCTTGGTACTACCCAGAAACAAGTGAATTGGCCAAACAAATTAAAGGCATCGTCGCTATTTGGAAGGGTGTAAGAGTAGAAAAATAACCTCTCATAATATAACAAAAAACCCATGCCTTGGCATGGGTTTTTCCGTTTTCTAAATTAAAGATACTATACTTCTAAAACTGCATTTTCAGTACCAGCGTAGTCGTTCCATTGGTAACGGTCCGCCTCATTATCATTAATGTAGTTACTATCTACTAGATAGCGGAATTCATACGTATTTTCTTTTGGTAGCTCAATTGTACCTTTAAAGGTTCCGTTCTTCAATTTTCTAAGTGTACTGCCTTTTGGGTTCCAGTTATTGAAATCACCAACAACAGCCACTTTTTTTGCGTTGTCCGCAGGTACCGTAAAAGTAACTTTACAAACCGGTTTGCTTTTTAAATATTGCTTTTTTATAGCCATGATACTATTGTTTTTTCATTTAATTATAGTGCAAAGCAATACATAAAACAACTAAAAGTCAACAGGTTAGATGCGATTTGTCAATTTGATAAAATTAGCTTCATGCGTTGTTCACTTTGATAAATTTCACCCTTTATTTTATTGAAAAAAGTAATTCAAATATTACGATTTTAGGATTTTTACAATTTCAGCAACTTCATCAAGGGTATTGTAAAAATG
>CAYGUZ010000278.1:0-3351 GCA_964353215.1 uncultured Flavobacteriaceae bacterium | reverse complement strand
ATGGTTCACCTATAGGGATGGCTTGTTTTAATTAATTAAATTATGGAAATTAATTTGATAAGTGACACGGTCACAAAGCCAACTGCCGGAATGCTTGATGCGATGATGAATGCGAAAGTCGGTGATGACGTCTTTAAAAATGACCCTACCGTAAATCAATTGGAAGCCAAGGTTGCCGAATTGTTTGGCATGGAAGCATCCTTATTTTTCCCGAGTGGCAGTATGACCAATCAAACGGCAATAAAATTGCATACCCAACCTGGTGAACAGTTAATCTGTGATAAGTATGCCCATGTATACAATTATGAGGGCGGTGGTGCTAGTTTTAATAGTGGTGTTTCCTGCAAACTTGTAGATGGAAATAGGGGAATGATGACCGCCAATCAAGTTGAAGCCGGCATAAATCCTCCTGATTTTTATCATAGCCCTCTAACTAGTTTGGTCTGCATTGAAAATACAACCAATAAAGGTGGTGGCGCTTGTTGGAATTTTGATGAGCTAAAAAGGATAAGAAAAGTATGTGATGAGCATGATCTGAAATATCATCTTGATGGGGCACGGCTCTGGAATGCGATGGTTGCAAAGGGCGAAACACCTGAGCAATATGGTGCATTGTTTGATTCTATAAGTGTTTGTTTGAGCAAAGGTCTTGGATGCCCAATAGGCTCTGTTTTGGTTGGTAGTGAAAAACTTATTCATGAAGCGGTAAGGGTGCGTAAGATTTTAGGAGGAGGAATGCGACAAGTAGGTTTTTTGGCCGCTGCAGGCATTTATGCTTTGGATAATCATGTTGAAAGATTGGCCGAAGACCATCGAAAAGCCTTAGAAATAGGTTCTGTTTTAAATAGTCTTGATGTTATCAAAAAAGTGGAGCCTGTAGAAACGAATATTATCATTTTTGAAGTAGATGAATCTTTAATTTCTGCAGATGTATTCGTAAAAAAGCTTGAAGAAAATAATATTTCGATTATTAGTATGGGCCAAGGCAAACTAAGAATCGTCACGCACCTAGATTATACGAATACCATGCATCATAAATTTTTAGAAATTCTTGAAGATTTATTTTAATTCTGATTTTCATCGACGAAAAATTCTAAGTTAGGTGATAGTCTGTTGTATTTTAAACAATTACAAGTGATACCAACTTTTGATTTGAGTAATTTTCATTGAATTATTCGTAATGCATTCCTTGTTTTTGATAAATTATTTTCAAATTTTGTGACTTTTTTAAGAAATAGGGTTCTTAGTTATGTAATAGGGGATATATTGCATGTCACTATAAATTTAATTAACTAACACAGTAACACTGATTATTATGAAAAAAGTTCTATTTCTTTTGGCAGTATTTGCCACAGTCGCAATGAGTGCGCAAGATTTACCTACAAACCCAGAACCAGGTAAATGTTATGTACGTTGTACCACTCCCGATGTTTATACAAACGAGACAATGACAGTCGTGACAAAACCTGCTTATAAGGTTTTAAAAACAGTTCCTGCAACTTACAAGACAGTTACAGAAAGAGTATTGGTAAAAGAAGAAGGTAAGAGACTTGCCGTAATTCCAGCAAAATGGGGTACAGAAACAGTATCTTATGTTTCAAAAGAAGCAGGAAATTCTTTAAGAATTACACCTGCCAGTTTTAGAGCCAGTTCTGAGACAATTGAGGTTAAACCAGCTTATGCCCAATGGGAACTTGGTTCTCCAGCTCCTGATTGTGCTTCTGGAAATCCTGATGATTGCCGTTACTGGTGTTATAAAGGTTACCCGGCAGAATACACTACCATTAGTACGCAAGTTCTTGAAAATGATGCATCGACCGAAAAGATTGCCGGTTCAGTTAAGAACGCTACATATACCAAAAGGGTAATGTTAGAACCAGCTAAAGTTGTTGAAGAAGTAATTCCTGCGGAATACGCTACCATTACTAAAACAGTATTGGATAAAGATGCGTACACGGTTGAGGAAACTATACCAGCTGTAACTAAGACGATTACCAAGGAAGTATTGAAAACTAAAGGTGGATTGACTACTTGGAAAGAAGTTGAATGTTCATTAGTAGAGTATCAAGCATTACCGATTAACTGGAATTTAGGAAGCGCAAGCTTAACTGCCGAAGCCAAAAAAATCATAGACTCTAGATTAATGCCTGTCTTACAACAAAATCCTGGTACTAAATTAGAAATTGCTTCTCATACAGATGCCAGAGGTGGAGCAACATCTAACCAAAGTCTTTCTGAAAGAAGAGCTAAGGCCGTTGCCGATTACTTGATTTCTAAAGGAGTTAACTCTAGCTTATTGGTAGCCAACGGTTACGGAGAAAGAAAATTGAAAAATAGATGTGCCGATGGTGTTTCTTGTACTGAAAGAGAGCATTCTGCAAACAGAAGAACTGAATTTAGATTGATTAATAACTAAACACTACTATTCAATCATTAAAAAGCCTCCTTTTCGGGAGGCTTTTTTTATTTGTTCTTTTTTAAAAAATCGAGATGGTATTTTACCTCTCCATTCATGCTATACCCAGAATAATCATCGAGTAAGATTCCATTAGGGCTAAGCACTGCCATTAAGGGAAAAACACCTTTTTTATTGTATTTGGGCAGTAGTGCCTTATTTTTTGCGTATTGTTGCGGTGTGAGGATATCTTTATTCCTTGGAATATCGACATATAAAAGCACATATTCTGCAGACAATTCACGGAATTCATTGGTGTCGAATAAATCTTTTTTGAGCATCTTACATGGAGGGCACCAATCACTTCCCGTAAAATATACCAGTACATTCTTTTTGTTTTTTTTAGCCTGTTTTAAAACAGTAGTATAATCTGTTTGCCATTCTACGGAAGTCAATTCTGTTTCCGGAACCTTCGGAACCAGAACTAGAAAAGTAAAAATATATAATAAGGTTTTCATTTCTTTTTATTTTCTATGGGCAAAAAGCTTGCCGTTTATTTAAATAACGAATCCATTCCCGGAATATTGGGCATACCTTCCTTGGCCACTGCAGCAAGCTCTGTCTCATTTATAGTCGTTGCTTTTTCAATGGCCTTGTTTAGGGTAAGCACTAAATAATCTTCTAATTGCTCTTTGTCTTCCAAAAGATTGGCATCAATGCTTATATTTTTTATGTGTCTATTAGCAGTAAGCGTAACTCTTAATAACCCATCCGATGAGGCTTCATCCACCATTACGGTATCTAAACGTGCCTTTGTTGCTTTTACTTTTTCTTGGGTGTCTTTAAGCTTACCCATCATACCCATTAAATCACCAAACATAGTTTTCAAGATTAAATTCAATAACAAAATTACTAAATTGGTGAAAATTTAAATAATGAGACAAGCTATACAGCAA
>CAYGUZ010000277.1:2345-3379 GCA_964353215.1 uncultured Flavobacteriaceae bacterium | reverse complement strand
TGAAACCGCTACTTGATAGTTATTACATACAACAAGATACTTCCTTTATTAAAAACGACGTCGCAGATTATTTTGAAAATGCGTCCGTAATTAAGCCATATGATTTTGATTCAGATGGGGATTTAGATATTTTTCTCGGTTCGAATAGTGTTTCTAAAAAATTTGGAAAATCACCAAAAAGTGTAATTCTTGAGAACATCAATGGAAAATTATCAATTTATGAAGGTTTCAAGTTCTCAAAATTAGGTATGGTCACAGATGCTATATGGCACGATTTCGACAATGACAATGACAAAGATTTAGTTGTTATTGGTGAATGGATGAGTCCACGATTTTTCAAGAATTCAAGTGGTAAATTTATTGAAACCAATCTTATCGATAGAAAACTCAACGGTCTATGGCAAAGTATAGCCCCATTTGACATCGACGGTGATGGCGATACGGATTACTTATTGGGCAACTGGGGCCAAAATTCAAAGTTTTCGGCCACCAATGAAAGTCCAATGAAAATGTATTTTTCTGATTTTGATAACAATGGAAGTACGGAAACAATCTTAGCAATAGAAAAAGCTGGAAATTATTATCCTTTATTAGGTCTTGATGAATTGTCAAGCCAAATGGTAGGCCTACGAAAAAAATATAAAAATTACAAAGATTTTGCGGGTAAGACTATTTCTGAAATTTTTGGAAAAAAAGTTTTGAACGAAGCCGAACTCCTTGAGGTAAATGAACTGAAATCTGGATATCTGCAAAATAATGACGGAAAGTTCAATTTTGTCCCATTTCAAAGAGAATTACAAGTAGCTCCGATAACTACTTTTTTAAATTTTGACTTTGATAATGATGGTAGAGAAGAGGTTTTAAGTGCAGGCAATTACTTTGGGGTAAAACCATTTCATGGTCGATTCGATTCCTTTTCAGGAGCGCTTATAAAAACCGAAAAAAATGTAATTTTGGGTAACAGATTGGGGCTTAATTTGGAGCAAAAATCTGCAAGACACTTAAACATAATTACTCTCAAAGATAAAAAATAC
>CAYGUZ010000277.1:0-2335 GCA_964353215.1 uncultured Flavobacteriaceae bacterium | reverse complement strand
AAAAAATACTTGTGCGTCACTTTCAATAACGAAAGATGCCATATATATGAACTTACAAATTAAAAGATGATGAAAGAAAGATTAGTATTCATATACGTTTTAGCCTTTTTCTTTTTTTCGTGCAATAAGCAAGAAACCATAGAAATATTACCGATTGAAATTCATAATGCAGTGGATAAGGTCACTGAGGTGATGATACATGACATTTTTTCCCCTCCTGTTGCTAGCAGAATTTTTGCTTATCCTAATATTGCTGCTTATGAAATTATTGCTCAAAAAGATAGTAGCTATATATCCTTGGCGAACCAATTACCCGGCCTGTCAGAAATTCCAAAGGCAGAAGAAAATAAAAAAGTAAACTACAACCTTGCTGCCTTGGTTGCCCACTTGGAACTTAGCAAGAGGCTTATTTTTTCAGAAGATAGAATTGAGCAATATCGTGATAGCCTTTATACTATTTGGCAAGATAAAAACAATCAACAATTTGAAATTTCAAAAAACTATGGGCTTAAAGTAGCAAATCATATTGGACTTTGGATGGACAAAGACAATTATAAACAAACTCGTACCATGCCTAAATTTACTATTGATTCTGATGATCCGTCAAGATGGCAACCAACGCCACCAGCATATATGGCCGGTATTGAACCGCACTGGAACAAGATTAGGCCTTTTGTAATTGATTCGGCCTCACAGTTTAAGCCTGTAAGGCCACCTGAATTTTCTATGAAAGAAGATTCTGATTTCTATAAAGAATTGAAGGAAGTATATGATATTAGCAATGAGATAACCGCAAAAGGAGATACCTCTGAGGAAGTTGCCATAGCACAATTTTGGGACTGTAACCCTTATGTCTCCGTTACTAGAGGACACTTGATGTTCGCTACAAAAAAAATCACTCCAGGCGCACATTGGATCGGTATAACTAAAATTGCAAGTACTGAGTCTGATTCTGATTTTGCACACACCATTTATGCTTACACGAAAACCTCTATCGCAATTGCGGACGCTTTTATTAGCTGTTGGGACGAGAAATATAGAAGCAATCTAATCCGACCTGAAACCCTTATTAATGAACATATCGATGAAAACTGGGAGCCAGTTCTTCAAACTCCGCCTTTTCCAGAATACACTAGTGGACATAGTGTTGTTTCTGGAGCAGCTTCAACGGTCTTGACCGATATTTTTGGTGAAAATTTTACTTTTGATGATACGACTGAAATTCCTTATGGGCTTCCAGTACGTTCTTTTAAATCTTTTGAAGCTGCAGCAGATGAAGCTGCCATTAGTAGAATGTATGGCGGTATTCATTATAGAGCAGCTATTGAAGTTGGAGTAAAACAAGGAAGGGATTTAGGGAAATTTGTCGTTAATAACCTTAAAATGACGAACACCACGGGCAATGTTGTCCCAAATAAGTAATATTAAATGAAAAAAAGCTTAATAGTTATCCTGATATTAGTAATTGCAGGGTTAAGTTGGTATCTTTTTCTAAAGCCTTTCGATTACTTAGTCACTTTTAGGGCAAAAACGACACCTGGTACGGTTAGCCAAACCATAAAGGTTTGGACAAAAAAAATTGGAGCAGAATTACTAGAACAAAAAAATAATTATTCACTTATACAACAGTTGAGATTTAATGACACCACTGTAATTTATGATTGGAAAATCAAAAGCCTTAACGACTCCGTATCCAATATACAAGTACGAATTAAAGATCTTGATTATAGTTTAGCCAACAAAATTCAAATTCCTTTTAAGAATACGGTATTGGAGAAAAGGTCAAAAAAAATGTTGTTGGAGTTTAACCAGTTATTATACGATCACCTAAAAAGTTTTAAAGTGAAGATTATAGGTGAGGAAAAAGTCGAACCTGTCTTTTGTGCATATTTGCCCGTTAGGGAATCTCAAGAAAAGAAGGCTTTCGGAATGATGGCGAACTACCCCTATTTGTCAGGTTTTGTAGATGATAATAATTTGGGCATTGATGGAATCCCTTTTATTGAAATTACGAATTGGAATAGGCAAAATGATAGTATCACTTATAATTTTTGTTATCCAGTAAGACTTTCGGATAGTCTGCCCAAACACAAAGAGATACGGTACAAACAGTTCAATGGAGGCAAGGCCCTTAAAGCTATTTATAACGGCAATTATATAACTTCCGATAGAGCGTGGTATGCACTATTAGATTACGCGGAAAAGAATAAGATAAGTGTGGACTTAAAACCTATTGAGATTTTTTTTGACAATCCAAACCTGGGTGGTAATGAATTAGAGTGGAAAGCCGAAATCTACCTTCCTATAAAATCTAGCGACCAATAAGGGGGTGATG
>CAYGUZ010000276.1:0-3379 GCA_964353215.1 uncultured Flavobacteriaceae bacterium | reverse complement strand
ATAGTACTTTTTTCTAATAAAAAGCCCTTTCCTAGTATTAAATTAACAAAAAAACGGCCTAATTAGGCCGTTTTTAATATTAAATGAATTTTTTACTCGTTACTCTACGGTAACCGACTTTGCTAAATTTCTAGGCTGATCCACGTTACATCCTCTCATTAATGCAATATGATAGGACAACAACTGTAGCGGAATAGTCGTCAAAAGAGGTGTCATGGGTTCAGAAGTTTCTGGGACTTCTATTACGTGATCCGCTATTTCTTTAACGCTCTTATCACCTTCGGTAACTATTGCTATGATTTTTCCGCTTCTAGATTTAATTTCCTGTATGTTACTAACAACCTTTTCATAATGACCCTTTTTGGTCGCAATTACAACTACGGGCATTTCTTCATCTATAAGGGCTATGGGGCCATGCTTCATCTCAGCGGCCGGGTAACCTTCAGCATGGATATAGCTAATTTCTTTTAATTTCAGGGCGCCTTCTAAAGCAACAGGAAAATTATAACCTCTACCTAAGTATAAACAATTGGTCGAATCTTTATATACCTCGGCAATTTGCTCAATCAACTTATTAGACTCTAGGGTCTTCTCTACTTTACTGGGTATACCCTCAAGTTCAGTTAAATATTCATGAAACTTAGATTCTGACATGGCACCCTTCTCTTTCGCAAGTTTTAAAGCAATTAGTGATAAAACCGTAATCTGAGTGGTAAAAGCCTTTGTTGAAGCCACCCCAATCTCTGGACCGGCATGGGTATATGCGCCCGCATGTGTTTCACGCGCAATCGAAGAACCAACAACATTGCACACGCCAAAAACAAAAGCACCTTTTTCCTTAGCCATTTTTATTGCAGCTAAAGTATCAGCAGTTTCTCCAGATTGGGAAATTGCAATTAATACATCTTTATCGGTAATAACAGGATTACGGTATCTAAATTCAGAGGCGTATTCTACCTCAACCGGTATTCTTGCCAAATCCTCAAAAATATACTCTGCAACAAGGCCGGCATGCCATGACGTTCCGCACGCGACAATTATAATTCTATTTGCGTTAATAAACTTTTCAAGATTTTGATCTATTCCTGCCATTCGAATTAAACCTTGATCCGCAAGTAATCTTCCTCTATAGGTGTCTAAAATGGCTCTAGGCTGCTCATAGATTTCCTTCAGCATAAAGTGATCATAACCCCCTTTTTCTATCTCTTCAAGATTTAATTGAAGTTCTAAAATATTTGGATACGCTATTGCGTCATCCTTTATTTTACGGAGCTTTATTTCTTTACCAATTCTAATAATTGCCATTTCTTCATCTTCAAGATAAACAGCATTATTGGTGAATTCTATGAAGGGAGATGCATCGGAAGCAATAAAATATTCATTCTCTCCAATACCAATAGCAAGAGGACTACCTAATTTTGCAACAACGATTTCATCGGGTTTATTTTTATCAAATACTGCTATTGCATAAGCACCGACTACCTGATTCAGTGCAATTTGAACAGCTTTCCCAAGTTTAACGCCTTCTTTCTTCTTAACTTCTTCAATTAAGTTGATCAGGACCTCCGTATCTGTATCCGACTCAAAAGAATACCCTCTCTTAATTAGAGCTTTTTTAAGGGATTCATAGTTTTCTATAATTCCATTATGTATAATGACCAAGTCTCCGGAATTCGAATAATGTGGGTGTGAATTCACATCATTGGGCACACCATGTGTCGCCCAGCGCGTATGCCCAAGACCCAGTTTTCCATTTGTAGAAATAGTAATCTCTGCTTTATGCTTTAGATCTTCTACTTTTCCTTTTGTTTTTGCCAAATGGGTGTCTTCTCCATCGAACAGTACTACGCCAGCACTATCGTACCCTCGATACTCTAATCTTTGAAGACCTTTTATTACGATCGGATAGGCATCACGATGACCTATATACCCTACAATACCACACATAAGTAAATAATTTTTAAGAGGTTACAAACTCTTAATGTTTGCAAATTTAAACTATGAACAATAAAATCTGCTGAAAATATAGATAACTAACGTAAAAAACCTTTAAGTCGTATCAACGGCCTTCCGCTAATTCGCTTCTGTATAGAAAATTTGAAGCTTAAGTTTTTTTGATTCGTTCTCTGGAGAAACATTGCTCCCAAAAAGAACAGTACCCAACGGGTTAATAGTAGACATAATCGGTACATTGATATCACTTCCTCCTGAACTCATCGCGCTAGCCACATTGGGAATACTAATATTTGATGTAAGTGCTAAAGCTAGTCTTGCATTGGTAGAATCTCTCACAATAATATTATTGATATGCTCGGTAATTCTAACGGTATAGCTTGTACCTAAATCACCTTCTTTTTCAATAATTCCATCATAATTTAAAAATATATCAAGAGGATTATCTGACAAACTAACTTCAGTAGCCGGATTATAAAGCGGCTGATTGGTTTCAGCATTGAAAAGATAAATTCTAGGCGGCTCAATACTGTTCGCTACGGCATCTTTATCAATAGAGAAGACTAAATTAGCCTCGTTTATAATCCAATTATTTTGTTTAATCTCGTTTATGATTGAAGAGCCATCGACTTCATCAAAGAGCATTATTTCGGCTATAGTGCCCGCCCCTCCTTTCAAGAAAATTCGCTCTGCGTTTTCCCCGTTGTCCAAACTAGATATAATTTCGGCTGAATAAGGTTCATTGTTCAGCGTATTTACTGCGTTACCGGAAACCGCATTATTGGAGGCCTGTAAAAAAGTCAACACGAAGTCTCTCTCAATTCTTTCAGAAGTGTTAACTGTATTATCACCTGAGTCATCAATAACAAAATTATCATACTCATAAGTTATCGTAAGGTTGGCTTGGGTCAAATCTAGCAACAACATAATATCTTCGTTCATTTCAGATGATTCAACTGAAATATGCAACCCACGCAAAAAATCATTAAAATTAGATTGGCTCAATAGCTCAGCATCTCCTTCTTTATCTATTAGGTTCTCTTGAAAAAATTGAGGGTCTAAATTTATTCTTATTCCAGGGTTAGAGCGTGTATCTATCGTTAATGACTCATCGACTTCCTCAGTTTCTGGGTCGTCATCTTGAAAAGAGATAAATTCTTCATTAGTAATTACAATAGTAGTATCTGCTAAAACCTCCCCCGTAAATAAAGGGGAAAATTGTTGATTCGAAAAATATTCTTGAGACTCTTCAAAATTACTATTCGGATCCAAGTCTCTTAAAAAGAACGTAGATTCTTCTACCTTAATTTTAAATGGAATATTACTGTTGCCAAAAATACTGTCTAAATCAAACTTTCTCGGGAAAGTGTTTGCTACAAAATCATTATCATCTGCATCGTTCGTACCGTCACCATCAGTATCTGAA
>CAYGUZ010000275.1:0-3407 GCA_964353215.1 uncultured Flavobacteriaceae bacterium | reverse complement strand
TGGAAAGCCGAAATCTACCTTCCTATAAAATCTAGCGACCAATAAGGGGGTGATGACGCATATTAGCAGAAAATATTACGCTATATTTTTCTTTATTACTTTCTCATTTCAGGTAAGCTGTCAAAACCATGGAAAACTAGAAATCATTACCGCCATACCCTCTAATCTAGAAGAAAATTCTGGCATACAAATGTTTACCGATAATTCGTTGTGGCTTATAGAAGATAATAGCAACAAAGACAATATCTACAGACTAAACTTAATAGGAGAAATTACGCGACAATTTGAGGTCAAAAATGCTAAAAATGAGGACTGGGAAGATTTAGCCAAAGACCTTGAAGGCAATCTATATATAGGTGACTTTGGAAACAATGATAATGATAGAAAAGAATTGACGATTTATAAATTGTCAAATCCAGAATGGGAACAAGGAGATAAAATTGAAGCTGAAAAGATTGAGTTCGTGTATCCCGAACAGAAAAAATTTCCTCCTAAAAAAGCAAAACTACTCTACGATGCAGAGGCCCTTTTTCATTGGAATAATTTTTTATATATCATCACAAAAAATAGAACAAGACCATACAATGGCAAGGCTTTAATTTATAGGGTTCCAGATAAAAAGGGAATCTATAAAGCTACGCTAATTGGTGAATTTGAAGTATGTGACGATCAAGACACTTGTTCTATTACTTCAGCTGATATATCTTCAGATGGAAAGAAAATTGCCTTGTTAACCTATGGCTATCTTATTCTAATTACAGATTTTGAGTTTGATGATTTTTCAAAAGGAAAAAAGCAACTAATTGATTTAGGTTTGCGTACACAATTAGAGGCATTATGTTTTAAAAACGATTCTACCTTATTTCTATCAGATGAAAAATCACATCTTCAAGGTGGAAATCTATACCGTTTAGATTTAAACAAGTTTTAAAATCCGAAGCCTACACCAAATGCGAAACGCAGCCCATCGGTGCTATTAAATAGTCCAAAATTAGCTGACAGCACATTTGAGCCGTTAACAAAAAATCCGCCGCCGTAAGAATTATGCCATGTATTTGAATCTTCACCTGGCAACCAGACCCTACCATAATCAAACCCACCGAATATACCAGGTGTAACGGGTAATAGACCTGTTTGTCTTTTTCGAAAACTAAGTCTTAGGTCAGTATTTTGAAAATAAGCTGTTTTTCCATTAAAGCGCTGAAAACGAAATCCGCGTAGACCATTGTTCGCCCCAATTGTAGCTCCTTGATAAAACTCAAAATCATTACCAATATTAAAATGACCTTTAAGCTTTGTAGCCAAAACCAATTTTCCATTGGGTACTAGTTTGTAATCAAAAGATAAACTTGGTATTATAAAACCATAAGCTCTTCCCGATTCACTCAAGTTTGTTTTATAACCACCATGCAAATTAAAGTCCATTCCTATGGTCGGAAAAGCTTCATTATCAGCATTAGAATAGCTGTACTCGGCATCTAACCCAAAGAAATCTTGCTGGGTATCCCTATTGGCACTAGTGAAGAATCCTTCAATGAAGCGATTTTCGGTTTCTTCAACATCATAATTTTCATAGGAGACTCCCAAACGTACTTTTGAGCCTAATTGACCCCTCCAAACCAATGAAGGGGCAAATTTGATAGTTCCGATTTTTACCCTATTAAAATCAAGTTCCAATTCCTCTTCATCGTCATTATTTTCAGTATCATTACCTAACCCAAAAAAGTTAATCGCAAAATTCGGGCTGGTAAACTTCGCATTTAATTCTAGGTTCACGTTTTCAAACACATTGGCAAATTCTCCATTATAACCAAAATCAAATCCGCTTGTGGCAAAATAGTAGGCCGCATTAAACGTATGTTGTTGCGTGAAAGGGTTTTGCCTAAATCCGTTAAATGTATATGTATTGGTAATACCTATACGAAAACCGTCATCTGGATTAAACCCAAGGGTCGGCAATAATTGGTTATTACTGGCTTTGATCTTTAAAAACTGATAAGTATTGGTGTTATAGTCCCTGATTTTATGGATTTTGCCACTGTAAGCTTCATCAAACGTGTTCTTTTTATCTTTAAAATCATAAACATGAACTCCTTTGCTATTTTCATTGATTCTATAAACATCATTATTATGCCCTCCTATTAAACGGAGTTTTATTTTACCATCGTTTGTATTTACTTCAAAAACATCATCATCATCTAGACCATAAATCCAAACCTCTTTTGTAGTAGCGCTATTATATGTTTTATTGAAAAAGAGGTCAGTCATTTTTCCATCTTTAATACGAAACACTTTTACTACTAAATCACCGTCATTGCCTGAGTTAATTACAAAATAATCATCTTTATCAGTGCCTGTTACCACACTGTACTTATTTATTACTTTAAAATATTCTTGTGCGGTTTCAACCAAACTTGCCTTTCTTGCTAAAAGTGTTTTTTTAATTTTCGTTACTGTTTCGTCTCTTACCTCGACCGGAAATTGCTCAAAAGCCTTATCTATATTGGCTGAAGTAAGATTTTCTTGAATATATCTTGCCTGCTCCTCCCAAGTTTTTAAATCAGTTTCAGAGAGTAAGGCCATATCCAAAGCAAAAGTCATTGGTGAGGAGTTGTAACCTTTGACACTTCTAATTTCTTCGTTGAAACCTTCAAATAATCTAAGTGAGGGTACCGTTTTAGAGGCAAAACCCATCAGCGCTCCGTCACCCATTATTGAAAAAGCCTGATCTCTATCTCTAGGTATTGGTTTAAAAATTTTAGTGCCGGTATCATCTTTCGTCTGGGCCCAACGCCACTGATCCACGTGCCTATCCCAATCGCCTATCATCATATCAAAAAGTCTAGCGCGTGCATAAGCCGTAGCATCTATCTTATAATCTTCGTCTTTTCGAAGTTTATTCATTAAATCATCAGTACTTTCAATTTTTTTGGTGTTACCAAAACTCTGCAGGTCATGACCATCAGAAACATGTTCTTCGATCATATACAACTCATCACCAAAATCTTTGTTGAAATCTTCTAAGGCTGCCTGCTTAGGTATATAATAAAGTTTTGGGTTTGTATGGTATATGCCAACGGCATCTGATAGTTCACCTATGGTAAATGGCGCATAAGGATGTGCGCCAGTATAAAAGTCTTTTAAGATCACTTCAGTAATCGTTCCTTCAAAATCCCCAACAATATATTCTTCTTGAAAAGCCAGTGCCTGTAAATAGAGTTCTGCACTTTTTTTAAGTGCTCTCATCACGAATTGCCTGCCATCTTTGTGCTCAAGTCGTAAAGACTTTGATTGGTGTCCACCTCCTTTTCTTACAGGTTTTAGGCCTCCCATTAACGTATCTAAATTAACGGTCGGGGCTTTTACTTTTGTAGCATAATACTTTCTGTAACGCTCTCCCCATATAG
>CAYGUZ010000274.1:0-3413 GCA_964353215.1 uncultured Flavobacteriaceae bacterium | reverse complement strand
CTGTTGCACTACAAGTCTATATTCACAAGAGATAGATACAGAATATTTGTACAAAAAAGTAGTTGAACATCAAATTGATTTTGAAAGAAAAGACAATCAATTTTCTTCGATGAATCTTTATTTTATGGACAAAAGGTTCAATAATATTGAACTTTCCTATGAAGGAGTCATCTTGACAAATCTCAACAAGAAAGAGTTAAAGGCTAAATCGAAAAAGGGAATAGATATAATCGAAGTTTACCCTATCAAAGTGTTTAATGATAAGATAGAAATAGAGACATTGTCAATCTTTAGGAAAAGGAAAAAGATAACTATTTATGGCAAAAGCACTTATTCTTTTAAATATGATTGCGAGAAACAGCAATATGTTTTGATAGATAAGAATCAGAAAATGATATAGAAGAAACCGCCCAAGTGGCGGTTTTTTTATGCGTAAGCCTTTTTAGCGTTGGCATCCCTAATGGCAAGGTCGAGGAACTTCAAGACCATAGCCTTGTCCTCATTGTCCATATCCTGTATGGCTTGGAAGCGCCTTAAAAGTTGCTTGTCCTTAATCGCAATAACATCATCGCTCAACAAAGCATCGGCAGAAACACCGAGCGCATCAGCGATAGCCTTTAAGGCATCGGCTGGCGGAATGCTCGCCTTCGGAGTAAAACAAGGGTAGCGATAAAGTGCGAAGTTTAAAACTTCGCACAGCGCTTCTAAAGTAGTATCTTGTAGTTATGTTTAATAACGAAGGTTATAAGATACGCGACCAAAGCAAACCACACTTTGTAACCTTTACGGTAGTAGATTGGGTAGACGTTTTTACAAGAAAACGATATAAAGACATCCTTTTGGAAAGCATAGCATATTGCCAAAAGGAGAAGGGCCTGGTAGTTTATGGTTATGTAATTATGAGCAACCATATGCATTGTGTGTTGCAAAGTGAAACAGAAGACCTATCTGGTTTAATTCGTGATTTCAAAAAGTATACGGCTAAAAGAATTTTGGAATCTATTAAAAGCGAACCTGAAAGTAGAAGAGAATGGATGCTCGAACGCTTTGCTAAAGCGGGCCAAAAACATGGTAGAAACAAAACCTATCAATTTTGGAAATATGGCAATCATCCAGAAGAAATCTATTCTGAAAAATTCCTATGGTCCAAATTAGATTACATTCACATGAATCCTGTAAGGGCAGGAATTGTACAAAAAGCTTCAGAATATAAATATTCTTCAGCGAGTAATTATGTGAACGACCACGGTCTTATTAAACTAACAAAAGTTGATAACCCAGTAATATCAGTTTTAAAAAGCGATTCTTTTTTTAAGAGTATTTCTTGGTAGTTTTAGTTTAGTGCTATTAAACAATTTTTCTGCCCCCTAGTTATAAACTCCCGTTAGCGGGAGGGAGAAATAAGATTATTCAAAAAAAATAGACTGCATAATAAGAACGAAGTATATTTATAACAGTGCCAACGACTATGCGGGCGAGAAAGGCCTATTAAAAGATATAGTTCTTTTTGAGTATTAGAAATACACACAAAAAGATTCCCACCATAGGCGGGCAGGCTTTGCGATAGCAGGCTACTTAGCCTTCTGTATTTTTTTAATGTTGTTCTTAGGCCAAGCCCAATAGGCATATATCGATGTTCCCTTTTGTACCTGGCTGGCATCCACGATCCATAAATCTTTATTTGAAACACGTTCTACAATACATGTATTTCTCATTTCATTACCCGCTTCATCTAGCTTGATTACAGAAACCTCATCGGGATAGTAATTTTTACTGAACAATATCATCAATCTCACATTATCTGCTGGGTAAAGTAGTCTCGTACCTGCAAAGTCATGCCTGTCGGTCAACATTAACTTTTTTAATGAAGCATTTATTAAATCACCTTCATCAAAAATAGTCTGCTTTGCGCCAAAAGTGTTTTCTTGGCGGCCATCAAAACAGAAGAGTCTTTTATCGCCTATTTGTGTATTTTTCCAGGTAATCTCCATTCTCCCTTTTTGGTTGTCGATTCCGTAATTTCTTATTTCCGTAGATTTATTGCTTTCATAAAAACTTCTAATTTTTCCTGAAGAGTACCGATATCTTTTGATAACATGGTTACCCGGCTTTAATGCTTTTAAAGAAAGAACGGTGAGCACATTGACCAGCATTTTGTTCTTGGCCTCATTGATTGCTCCATATCTAAAATGATGAACACTATTTAAGGCTTTAAAAGGTTCGCTCTCTAAAAACCAAGTGTTTCCCTTAGTATTATGCTCTTGCCCTTTGAGCTTGCTCTTAAGCTCCTTGATTTTAAGACGCTCCGTCCATATTTTAAGTAGGGCAAGAGCCAAACCGACAATGGCTACAATTAGACCGCTCCAACCTTGAAAAAATTCTAAAATCCCCATAAAATTCGTATTAAACATTAAGGGGCACTCAAATATAGAAATCAAAGGTTAAAAATTTAAAAACCTATTACCAAAAATTAATAATTCGCCTTCATTTTATTAAATACCATCTTTGAACCTTAACAATTCTAATTAATAGCATAATCTAAAGGCAACAAATCACCCGCCCTGTTCTCCCCTATTTTACCGCCAAAAAATAGATTTCTGCTTGGGGTATAATTTCCGTATCCATCAATAAAAAAAGGGTCTTCTGAAACACGTAAAAAAGATTGATTGGCCCCATTAAATGTAATAGCAAGTCTTTCGGCCCTTTGTATAACCCGTGTAAGACCGGCCATAGGTTTAACACTATAAACTTCTTTCGGGTTTACTTGAAATCTCTTTTTAAATATGGCAAAACCTTCTTCAGTTAAAGTTTGACTGGACAACGACCGCATAAAATGCATGCTCGAACCTAAATAGGTTTCTTCTCGATTTTTAAGATGACGTTTTTTTGGTTTGTCCTTATCCAAATCCGTAAAAAACAAAGTGCCCGCCATATAGGTAGATTTTGTAATTACGGTATCATTGGTCTGTTCGAAAAAGTCGGCTTCAAAGTCTACAAGATTGTACTTGACCTGATAACCTAGGTGTCTATTTCTGATTATTATGGGCTTTTTGGCAAATGCATAAAGTCTATTTTCTTCAGCGTTATAATACAATCGTATATCATCTTCATTCAAAATCTTACATCTAATACCCGCGCTTGTCTTGCCCAGAAATTCTTTTCTGAAAATACGTAATTTCTTAATCCTGCTCCAAGTATCAGGCTGCAGAATTACCTCATCAAGTTCTAAGGGTTTATTCTCAAGAAAAATAGTGCAGAGCGAACCTTCTTTTACTTCAGATAAAATAACAGTTTCATATCCTAAAAAATCAAAAATCAAATTCCCGGCCATTCTTCGCGAAGTACTTAGTTGAAAGTATCCCTGCTCATTGGTTACCGTACCTATGGTAGATCCATCATAGAAAATTGATACA
>CAYGUZ010000273.1:0-3432 GCA_964353215.1 uncultured Flavobacteriaceae bacterium | reverse complement strand
TGTGCAGCTTCTTATATTTTTTTAGATGGGAATAAATTTTATGTTCGAGGCATAGAAATTTCTGCTAATCATGTGAAAAGCATAAGTGAGGGTTTTGTTTATGCCAAAGCACAGATTGTTCATAAAGGCAGAACCACACAACTTTGGGAAATTAAGGTGACCAATGAAGCTGATGAACTGATTTCTAACTGTAAATTGACTACAATTGCCCTCCCTAAAGAATAAAGATTTTTATCGACTCTTTGCCGAAGCGCGTTTTCAAAAAGAGAAAGATTTACCCTTCGTCATCTATCAGAGGCCTAACGAAACTTTGGTAAAGGTCATACTACCCAATACTTCTAATTTAGTACATACTTCAGACTTTTCTGAATCTGGTTTTGTTTTTGCACCATTTGATCCTAAAGAAAGAGCAATACTACTTTGCAGTAAAAAAACACTACGGGCGGATTATGAAACAACGCCTACGGCACCGGATCAGATTATTAGCTCAACTGATAGTGGAAAGGAATTCCATTTAGATTTGGTGAATAAGGCACTGGCTTCTATTAAAAATGGGGCTTTGAAAAAGGTGGTTGTCTCACGTAAGTTAATTTCAGAAACTAAAAAAGATCCTTTTAACTTATTTGAGGCATTGCTGAACTACTATCCAGAAGCTTTTAAATACCTATGGTATCACCCAAAAGTGGGAATGTGGTTAGGAGCCACACCAGAAACCTTGCTTAAAATACATGGAGCCGTTTTAACAACTACCTCTCTGGCAGGAACACTTCCTGTAAAAAGTAATCAAGCCCCACAATGGAGTTCTAAAGAAGTGGAAGAGCAACAATTGGTGACCGACTATATTGTAGATGCACTTTCTGACAAACTAATTGATATCAATGTCACTAAGTCAACTTCAGTAAAAGCCGGTAATTTATGGCATTTAAAATCTCTTATAACCGGATCTTTACCAAAAGAACTTGGTTTGAAAGGTATTATCGATGCCTTACACCCAACTCCCGCTGTTTGTGGAATGCCTAAGATTGCAGCTATGGAATTTCTTATTGCGAACGAAAATTATAATAGGGAGTTTTATACCGGTTTTCTTGGCGAACTTAATCTTGGGATTTCTAAAAAAACGCATTTATGCGTGAACCTGCGTTCTATGAAACTAGAAGACAGTAAAGCTAGTATTTTTATTGGGGGAGGTATCACGGAGGGATCCATTGCCGAAGGTGAATGGCTAGAAACCCGGCATAAAAGCAAAACAATGCTTAGTTTGCTGTAACCAAAAAGGTTTTTTCTCGGTTTTAGTTGTTTCAGTTCGTATTTTTGCCAGGCATGAAGCAGTCAAACATACCCTCGGCGATAGCAGTAGTTTCGGCATGTCAAGCTAGGGGGGTAAAGAACATTGTTATTTCCCCAGGATCGCGAAACGCACCCCTGACAATCAGTTTCACTGAAAATCCTTTTTTTAATTGTTTTAGTATTGTAGATGAGCGTTGTGCGGCATTTTTCGCATTGGGTATGGCACTGCAGCAACAAAATCCTGTTGCTGTTGTATGTACTTCTGGAAGTGCTTTGTTGAACTATTATCCTGCAATTGCAGAGGCATTTTATAGCACGATTCCATTGGTGGTAATTTCTGCGGATAGGCCGCCCTATAAGATTGATGTAGGTGATGGGCAAACCATACGTCAAGATCATGTTTTTCATAGACATATTGGCTATTCGGCAAATCTTAAGCTCGATGTTAACCATGCCAAAGAGCGTATAGAACGCTATGCTCCGCATTTATTGGGGCAACAACAAAAAGAAATCGAAGACTACAACGCTTCTGAAGTAAACGAAGCGCTTCATGTAGTTTTAGATAAACAACTTCCTGTTCATATCAATATACCTTTTGAAGAACCCTTATATGATACTCAAAATGCAGCCGAAGCATACCGAAACTCAGACGATGGCATACAAAGTAATGACAGTGTTTTAGATGACGTCAAAAAGTATCGTGACCTTTGGAATTCTTCAAAGAAAAAAATGGTGCTTGTCGGGGTTAACCATCCTAATGCAATAGACAAAGAACAATTGGCAGTTCTTGCCAATGATCCCTCGGTGCTTGTTTTTACTGAAACAACTTCTAACCTGCATCATGCGAATTGTTTTCAAAGTATAGATAGTATTATTTTTCCTGTTGAAAAAGCTAAAAACAAAGACGAACAGTTTAAAGATCTACAGCCAGACATTTTACTCACCTTTGGGGGCTTAGTAGTTTCAAAAAAAATCAAGGCTTTTTTAAGAACCTACACTCCTAAGCACCATTGGCACGTAGATGAGGTAAAGGCTTATGACACCTATTTTTCTTTATCACATCATTTTAAAACCAATACGAGTACATTTTTAGAGGCTTTATTAGTTGATAATAAACCGGTAAATAGTACCTATTTTGATAAATGGAACTCAGTTAAAAATTCATATGAAGCCAAAAGGAGCAGGTATCTTGAAGAAATTCCGTTTACCGATTTTTCAGTTTTTCATCAGGTCTTAAATAGTATCCCCAATAATTATCAAGTGCATCTAGCCAACAGTTCTACTGTGCGTTATGCACAACTTTTTGATATTAATCCTTCTTTAAAATTATTTTGTAATCGCGGCACAAGTGGTATAGATGGCAGCACATCTACAGCCATTGGAGCTTCTATTTACGAGAACGAACCAACACTTTTGATTACGGGTGACCTGAGTTTTTTTTATGACAGTAATGCCCTTTGGAACAATTATATCAAAAAGAATTTTCGAATAATTTTGATCAATAACTCCGGCGGTGGAATTTTTAGGATTTTACCAGGAGCTGAAGATTCAGAAAACTTTTCAACCTTTTTTGAAACCCAGCACGGTATGAATGCGGAGCATTTATGTAAGCAGTACGGTTTCGAATACGAAAGTGCTAAAGATGAAATTCGGCTTAAAGAAAAATTGTTAGATTTTTACGATTACTCAGAAAAATCGAAAGTATTGGAGGTTTTTACCCCTCGAGAGTTAAATGACAAAATTTTGCTTGGTTACTTTGATTTTATATCTTAGAAGAATTGTAAACTATAAGAACACTAACAATCATGAGTAAAAGAGACGAATTAATTGAAAAGTACGCCGCCGACATCAAAAGTAAATTTGGCGAAACCCCTGACATGGATTTGTTAACTAAAGTTGCTATTGGCTTAGGGCCGGCGATTTACAACCTTGATGCTTCAAAAGTTTCAGGTAGTGATGACAAGGAGTTAGAGACAGTAAAGAAGAATTTTTTAATGAAAAAATTAGGTCTTGCTGACAGTCCAAAACTAATGGATGCTATCAACACTGTAATAGAAAAGTATGGCAAGTCTGAAAAGAACAAACACCGCGCTGTAATCTATTACCAATTGGCAAGACATTTTAAAAAAGAATCTGTTTATAACT
>CAYGUZ010000272.1:0-3434 GCA_964353215.1 uncultured Flavobacteriaceae bacterium | reverse complement strand
CCCTCTCTTACATTGCTAAAAAAAGTTTCTTTAATATTCATCTTCTTCGAAAGTTATACAAAACTAAATAATGACTGTCGATTTTATTGAATTTTACTGGCACTTTACTATTTTTTGAGCATAAAATTCTCAAATAGGTGAATCTAAATACTATCTAACCTGCAAAATCCGTTTAGGTCTAAACTATAAGTAATTTCCTACTAATTGAAATTTTCTTAAATTCACATAGTTTTTGGTCTATGACAAAATCTGAATTTAATATCGATACTTCTTTAATTCCCTTTTTGCCGCACTCAGTGGCATTGCTCGACGATAGAAACTGTTTTGTTGATTGTTCCGATAAATGGGTAGAACTATTTGAAAAGAAAAAAGATGCACTACTGGGTAAAAATATTTTTGAGGTACTTCCGCCTCTTAAAAATAAAATTTCTAGAGTACTTGACAGAAATGTAAGTGCTGAGACCAACGGGTCTTATCAAGATGAATTTATTCTTGAAAATGGGGCGGCAAAATGGTTTAAATGGAGCGTTAAACGGGTTTCAATTTCTGAAATCGACCACCATTTTGTGTCTTTTGAAGATATTACATCAGAAAAGAAGAAAGAAGAACTCATTAATAAAGCAACCGAAGTTGCAAGAATAGGATACTGGGAAGTAGAGATAGCTACCAACACCGTAATATGGTCAGATATTACCAAAGAAATTCACGAAACCGCCAAAGATTATAAGCCTACTTTAGAAGAAGGAATTAATTTTTATAAAGAGGGCGAACATCGCAATCACATATCAAAACTTGTTAATGCTGGAATCACCGCAGGAAAACCTTGGGATACCGAGTTAATAATAGTAACGGCAAAGGGAAAAGAGTTATGGGTAAGGGCAAAGGGTGAAGTGGAAAGAATAAAGGGAGAACCTGTTCGCATTTTTGGTACTTTTCAAGATATTGATGAAAAAAAGAGGTCAGAATTAAGATTTAATGAGGCTTCTGAACGTTTGACGCTCGCAACAAAGGAGGCCAAAATAGGAATATGGCAGTATAATATTGCAGAAAATAAACTAATATGGGATGACAACATGTTCGAATTATACGGCATAAAGCGAAAAGATTTCTCAGGTGCGGTCGATGCTTGGGAAAAAAGTGTTCATCCAGATGATAAAAAACGGGGAAGTGAAGAATTGGAGATGGCCATCAAAGGAGAAAAGGAATTTGACACCACTTTTAGAATTATAAAACCAAATGGCAATATATTCCATATCAAAGCTTTTGCCACGGTCAAAAGAGACAATGAGGGCAATCCTTTAACAATGTTAGGCACAAACTGGGATGTCACGGACCTGAAAACCACACAGCTTCAATTGCAACGTAGTGAAGAATCTTTTGTTGGAGCATTTGAAAATTCATCTATAGGTATGGCTCTGGTCGGTCTCGATGGTAGGTGGATGCAGGTAAACACCAGTTTATGTAAAAGCTTGGGCTACAGCAAAGAAGAACTTATAGCCATAAATTTTCAAGACATTACCCACCCTGAAGATCTCGAGAAAGATCTCAACTTACTACATGACCTCATCAATGGTAATACCGAGAGCTATCAAATAAGTAAACGTTACCATCACAAAAATGGAAATATTGTTCATGTACTCTTAACCGCAACAGCTGTTTATGCGGTAGAGGGGCATTTATTACATTTTATATCACAAATTGTTGATGTCACCAAAATGGTCGAAAGCGAACGCAAGCTTAAAGATTATTTACAGGTAACGCGCGAACAAAACCAAAGTCTTCTGAATTTTGCACATATCGTATCGCATAATCTACGTTCGCATTCAACCAACATGTCAATGTTGATAGACTTTTTGATAAAGGAGAACGATTTAGATGAAATAAATAAAATAAAAGAAATGCTAAATTCCGCTTCTTGTGGTCTAACGGAAACGGTCGCGCATTTAAATGAGGTTGTTCAAGTACGCACAAGCACCTTAGAAAAGATGAAGCCGGTAAACTTAAATGAAGCTATTTATGGAGCTTTAAGAAACCTCGAAGCACAAATAGACGAGATTAACCCTATTCTAAATATCAATGTATCAAAGAAACATATGGTTAATGTTGTACCGGCTTATTTAGATAGTATTCTATTAAATCTTTTTACCAATGCCATGAAATACTGCTCACCTAAACGTAAATTAAAGATAACGGTGACTTCGATAGAGAACAACAGTACTATTATAGTAAAGTTCAGTGATAACGGTTTAGGTCTAGATTTAGGGCGTTATGGAGCTCGCGTCTTTGGTATGTTTAAAACTTTTCATAATCATAAAGATGCAAAGGGTATTGGTCTTTTTATTACCAAAAACCAGATAGAGGCCATGCGCGGTAAAATTGACATAGAAAGTAGCGTAGATGTCGGCACGACATTTACCATGAAATATGAAAAACCTGTCTTATGAAAAAAATAAACTCTGCCTGCATAATTGACGATGATGATATCTTTATCTATGGCACGCGAAGAATAATGCAAGAAGTTCGTTTCTGTGACGATATCATCGTTTTTAAAAATGGTAAAGAAGCTATCGATGGTATGCAAAACTACCTTATTGAGGGTAAAAATCTACCCGAGATTATCTTTTTGGATATTAACATGCCGATCATGAATGGCTGGGATTTTTTGGAAGAATTTACTAAAATTCCAAATCTAAATAAGGACAACATACAGCTTTATGTAGTGAGCTCTTCCATTGACCCATCAGACCTTCAGCGGGCAAAACAATTTGAGTTGGTAAATAACTATATCCTTAAACCCATATTGCCTAAACAGCTCAACGAAATATTGGAGGCAATAGGTTAATAAACTAGAACAATTACCGGATCTGTAAATTTTTATTCTCTCATACCTGGGGTAAAATCTTCAGGTGCATTTTGTGGCATATTCGTTGTTCCATTACCTCCTGTGTCATTAAAAATAGTCCATTCTGAAAAGGTGTATGTTGAACTTGCCTGAATAACTTCTATATTTCTAAAGGCCCTACCATCTTCAAATTCGTGGTTGGTGCCAGAACCATCTTCACCGATAACCCCAAAAACATCGATTACGGTACCGAACGGGTCAACCAATTCTATATTATCATCTCCATTAGAATCTGCCGGGCTATTTGTAGAGACCATTATGTCTGGTAAAAAACCATAGACCAATTCAAACTCGACACCGTTTGGTGAAATTAGTAAAGTGCTTCTGGCCTCGATGATATTGCCAGTTAAATCTATGGTTGAACTTATTTCTGTGTTAGCATTGGTATACCTTCTAAGCGTCCATCCATTTAAATCTAAAGGTTCATCATCGGCATTATACAGCTCTACAAAGCGAGCCCCGGCATTGTTGTTTGGATCCGCCAATTCTGAAATAAAGATAGATGTAGATGTAAATTCGGTTACCGGTTCTA
>CAYGUZ010000271.1:0-3443 GCA_964353215.1 uncultured Flavobacteriaceae bacterium | reverse complement strand
CTATTCGAAATAGGACCTTCCAACTTTGGAAATACAAAATATCCTTCAGCTTGTGAAGCCCATTTTCCTAACGGTCCTTTATTTTCTATAATTCTTTCAAATAAATCTTTCATCTACCTTAAATTGTATGAGTTGCAAAAATATGCAATTTTACTAACGGCGCAATGCCTTTATTACAAACAAAAAGCGGTAACTTAAAAGAAGTTACCGCTCTTAAACTTCTTATTTCTTACTTACTTGATATATTGAATTTCTGTAGGATTTTCTGTATTCTGAGTATCAAAAAATCCTTGATTTTGCATCCACTCATCACTATAGATTTTGCTCATGTAGCGTGACCCATGATCTGGGAAAATTACCACCACATTACTATCTTTCTTAAACTCACCCTCCATACCATATTGCACCACAGCTTGCATTGCGGCACCACTGGTGTACCCAACAAACATGCCCTCGGTATGTGCTATTTTACGTGCCATATGTGCACTTTCTGCATCGGTAACCTTGATATAACGATCAATCGTATTAAAGTCAGTAGCGCTTGGGATTAGATTTTTACCAAGGCCTTCTATTCGGTACGGATAAATTTCTTCATGATCGAACTCGCCCGTTTCGTGGTATTTCTTAAGAACCGAACCATAGGCATCAACCGCCAAAACCTTGATATTAGGGTTTTGTTCTTTAAGAAATCGAGCCGTACCGGAAATTGTTCCCCCTGTTCCACTACAAGCTACCAAATGGGTAATATTACCATTGGTCTGTTTCCAGATTTCAGGCCCTGTAGTTCTATAATGTGCTTCGATATTTAATTCGTTGAAATATTGATTGATGTATATGGAATTTTTTGTCTCTTTATGTAAACGTTTGGCAACCTCATAGTAAGAACGTGGGTCATCGGCACTAACATGGGCAGGACAGACGTATACTTGAGCGCCCATAGCCCGCAACATGTCAATTTTATCGGGTGACGATTTAGAACTAACCGCTAAAATACATTTGTAACCTTTAACCATGCTCGCCATGGCCAAACTAAATCCCGTATTTCCAGAAGTAGTCTCGATAATGGTGCTTTCAGCCTTTAAAAGGCCTTTTCTTTCGGCTTGTTCAATAATATGAACGGCAATTCTATCCTTAGCTGAATGCCCTGGGTTAAACGCTTCTACTTTGGCGTAGAAGTTACCAGTTAAAGCATCAGCAATACGATTTAATTTGATAAGAGGGGTATTACCAACTAAATCTAAGATGCTATTACAAGCATTAATGTTATTCTCCATAGTTAAGTAAGGTCTTGTAAATAAAGCCGTGAAGCCTTTATTACTGGTGCAAAAATAACGATTTTTTATTTTATCGGATTTTTCCTTCCAAATCTAAAATGAAGGCATATTCCTTGGCCGTCTCCTTCAGTGCCTCAAATCTTCCGGAAGCTCCCCCATGCCCCGCTTCCATATTCGTATCCAAGAAAAGTTGATTGTTATCAGTCTTATACTCCCGTAGTTTTGCAACCCACTTGGCTGGCTCCCAATACTGTACCTGAGAATCGTGAAGCCCAGTGGTCACTAAAAGATTGGGATATTCTTTCGCTTCCACATTGTCGTATGGTGAATAGGTTTTAATATAATCGTAATACGTTTTATCATTAGGATTTCCCCATTCATCATACTCCCCAGTGGTCAAAGGGATACTATCATCTAACATGGTCGTTATAACATCTACAAAAGGTACTGCCGCAATAACCCCATTATATAGTTCTGGAGCCATATTCACAATTGCTCCCATCAACAAGCCTCCAGCAGAGCCTCCCATAGCATATAAATGCTCTGGTGAAGTATACTTTTCTGCTATTAGATGCTTAGATACATCCACAAAATCGGTAAACGTATTCTTTTTAGTGAGTAATTTACCGTCTTCATACCATGGCCTGCCCAAATACTCACCTCCCCTTACATGGGCAATTGCGTAGATAAATCCTCTATCCAATAGACTTAATCGAACCGAAGAAAAATAAGGATCTATTGTTGAGCCATAAGACCCATAGGCATATTGTAACAATGGACTGCTACCATCTAGCTTAGTATTCTTGTGATACACAATTGATACCGGTACCTTTGTACCGTCTGAGGCTGTTGCCCAAATACGTTCTGAACGATAGTTTTCTTTATTAAAATCGCCACCTAACACTTCTTGTTGTTTTAATACTTCACTCTCTTTGGTACGCATATTAAAATCGATAATGGCGTAAGGCGAGGTCATGGCATTATAGAAATAGCGCAGCTTTTCAGTATTAAAGTCAAGGTTCGTACTAGCACCGGCAACATAGGTCTCGCTATCAAAGGGCAAATAGTAACTATCAGAACCATCCCAACGAACAACCTTCATTTTGTTTAGACCATTTTCACGTTCCGATAGCACATAGTACTCTTTAAAAATATCAATGTCCTCTAAAAGAACGTTTTCTCTATGGCCAATAAATTCCGTCCAATTATCAGAATCTGTGCTGTTTTCAGACGTTTTCATCAACTTAAAATTGGTAGCATCGTCCTTATTGGTCAAAATATAAAAACTGTCACCATAGTGAGAAATAGAATATTCTAACCCTCTAGTTCGCGGAGAGAAAATTTTAAATTCACTATCGGGTGCATCTGTTGGTATAAATCTGTATTCTGAAGTTAAGGTACTAATAGAGCCAATAACGATATATTTGCGTGATTTGGTCTTGTAAACAAAGGTATTATATGTATCATCTTCTTCATGGAACACCAATTCGTCTTCTTCTGCATCGGTACCCAATCGATGTTTGTAAATTTTATCTGAACGCAGTGTTACCGGGTCTTTTTTGGTGTAAAATAGGGTTTTGTTATCCGCCGCCCATACAGAGCCTCCTGTGGTATTTTCAATTTTATCTGGATAGATTTCTCCGGTAACCAAGTTCTTGATCTGAATAAAATACTGTCTTCTAGAAACCGTATCGGTACCAAAAGCAGCTAATTTATTATCGGGACTAACCGAAACTCCCCTTAGATCAAAAAAATCATGTGCTGCAGCCAATTCATTGCAATTGAACAAAATTTCTTCCTCAGCATCCAAAGATTCCTTTTTTCGCGAATAAATGGGATATTCTTTTCCTTTTTCATATCGCGTAATATAATAATACCCATCGCTTTTATAAGGAACGGACTCGTCATCTTCTTTTATTCTCGATTTCATCTCTAAAAAGAGCTCTTCTTGAAAAGACTTGGTGTGCTTTGTCTGCTCTTGATAATATTTGTTTTCAGCTTCTAAATACGCTATAACTTCATCATTTTCACGGTCTTTCAACCAATAGTAGTTATCTACTCGGGTATCACCATGAATTTCAAGGTTTTTCGGAATTTTCTTTGCTTGCGGTAAAGTCATTGAAGTATTTTCTTTTTTCTCATTTATACAAGAAGAGGCAAAAATAAGGC
>CAYGUZ010000270.1:0-3444 GCA_964353215.1 uncultured Flavobacteriaceae bacterium | reverse complement strand
CCCCATATTGCTAAGAATGATGATATCGAGTAGGTCACCACCAATACCTCCTCTTCCGCCACGATTATTTCCTTTTCCACCACGTCCCTTTCTATTCATGAGAATAAAGAAAATGACCAAAAAGATGATAAAAGGTAAAAGAGAATCCAAGGGAAAATCTTGGTTCGTATTAAAAGTACGGTCTTCTTTAAATGTTCCGGATAGTACTTGAAATATAGCATCTGCCCCTTTGTCTAGGCCTCGATAATAACTTCCTGCCTTAAATTCAGGAATAATGATGGATTCTATGATGCGTTTGCTCATTGCATCGGTGAGCAGGCCTTCTACGCCATAACCTGTATTTATTGCAATTCTACGGTCGTTCTTGGCCAATAAAATTAATACGCCATTATCCTTTTGAGCTTGGCCTATTCCCCATTTTTGTCCCCATTGTGCTCCTAAAAAGTTAATATTTTCACCTTCCGTAGAGTTGATTATAACAACAACTATCTGTGATGAAGTGCTATCGGCATACCGAATTAACTTCTGCTTCAAGCGAGATTTTTCGGGTGCCGAAAGTAGGTTCGCATAGTCGTAAACACTGGTCTGTTTTTTAGGTTTTTCAGGTATGGTGAACTGCCCCCATGCTAAGGCGGTAAAAAATAAAGCCAGTAAAATACTAACCTTTCGAAATTGCATCGCTCAGTTCGTTGGTGTCATTATGGTTCCACGGAAAATGTGCTTCTAGCTCTTTGCCTGCCTTTAAAACACCTTCAACGATACCTTGTTTAAAATTACCTTGCTTAAAATGTTTTGAGATTACATTTTTGGTGTCGTCCCAAAAACCCCTTGGTACCGCTTTATCGATTCCTTTATCGCCGTAAATAACAAACTTCTTATCTTCTACTGCAACATATAGTAATACGCCATTTTCGTCTTTTGTGTTATCCATTTTTAAAAAATGAAAAACTTGCTGTGCACGGCTAAAATGGTCGATTTTCGCCGAAGCTTCAATATGTACGCGAATCTCACCCGAAGTGTTCTTTTCGGCTTCAAGAATGGCATTTACAATCTCTTGCTCTTCATCTGAGCTTAAAAAAGCTTCAACTTTAGACATACTTAATTAAAGTTAAAGTCTACATCTGGCGCATCTTCTGCACCTGGCTTTGAACTGAATAAGGCCATGGCATCAAATCCCGCGATATTCGCTATGATGTTAGTTGGTATTTTTTCGATTTTGATGTTGTATTCTCCTGCTAGGTCATTAAAACGGTTTCGTTCGACATTGATCCTGTTCTCAGTACCTTCTAACTGTGATTGCAATTCTAAAAAGTTTTGGTTCGACTTTAAATCTGGGTAACGTTCTACAGTGACCAAAAGCCTGGATAGGGCAGATGACAATCCTGTTTGCGCTTGTTGAAACGCGGCTAACTTTTCTGGAGTCAAGTTATTGGCATCAATAGTAGTTGAAGTGGCTTTAGAACGTGCTTCGATGACATCTTTAAGTGTACCACGTTCAAAATCAGCAGCACCTTGCACCGTTTTCACTAGATTGCCGATTAAATCACTTCTACGTTGGTAAGAGCTTTCAACATTTGCCCATTGTTTAGTTGCTTGGCCTTTCATCTCCACTAAATTGTTGTTGGTATTTACGTACCACATACCGGCTACCAATAATAGACCAATAATTAGGATTACAGGAATTATTTTTTTCATTTTATAAGTGTTTAGTTATAGTTGTTCTTTGATCTTTAAAAGCTCTGCCCGTATTTTTTGAAGTTTTTCGATGACTTCAAAATTAGATAGTGTTTTGTGTTTTTCTTCTTTTAAGTGAATTTTGGCACCTTCTAAAGTAAACCCACGCTCTTTTACCAAATGATAAATAAGCTGAAGATTTTTTATGTCTTGCGCCGTAAACTTTCTGTTTCCCTTTGCGTTCTTTTTGGGCTTAATGGCATCAAACTCTTTTTCCCAAAAACGAATAAGTGAGGTGTTTACACCGAAAGCTTTAGCTACTTCGCCAATACCGTAATATCTTTTTTCGGGGAGTTCTACGTGCATTAATCTAGAGATTGGTTTTCTTGATTAGCGTATTTGAGCATATTCTCGAACTCGATTGGTGATAAACTACCGTAGTAGAAGTTGATCGGGTTAATTTTTTCTTTGTCTTTCCAAACTTCGTAATGAAGGTGAGGTGCCTCTGAACGACCAGTGCTGCCCACAAAACCTATTAAATCGCCACGTTTAACCTTTTGGCCCTTGCTAACATTATATTTGCTCATATGTGCATATAGACTTAAATAGCCATGGCCGTGATCAATACGTATGTGCTTTCCGTAGCCTGATGAATTACTATCGGCTCTTGTAACAACGCCATTGCCCGACGCATAGATAGGTGTTCCACGCGGTGCGGTAAAGTCCATGCCTTTGTGCATCTTTCGGGCCTTTGTAAAAGGGTCCGTACGCCAACCAAAGCCTGATGCCATACGTTTTAAATCTTCATTTCGTACCGGTTGTATTGCAGGTATGGCTTCTAAGAATTTTTCTTTTTCCGCTGCTAGTATGGCAATCTCATCTAAAGACTTTGATTGTATCACCATTTGCTTTTGAATGATATCCAACCGTTTTGTGGCATCTGTAATAATCTTTGAATTGTTGAACCCTTCAAGTGATTTATATCGATTTACGCCACCGAAACCTGCTCTTCGTTGTTCTTCAGGTATGGGGTTGGCCTCAAAATACAACCTATAAATATTGTTGTCGCGGTCTTCAATATTGGCTAAGACCTGCTCCATGTTCTCCATTTTTTTATTTAAAATATCAAACTGGAGTTCGTAGTTTTCTACCTCTCGTGCTAAAGAAAGTTCTCTAGGTGTATTTAAAATATCGGTATTTAAAAGAATTAGCAATCCGATAAAACCAAAAAGTGCAGAACCCAAAAGAAAGAAGAATAGATTACGGTACCTCTTAGATTTTTTAGGTTCAATCTTTCGGTAAGAAAGCGTGTCGGGATCGTAATAGTATTTTACTTTAGACATGAGTGGAATTTATCCTATTTTTGGTCATTCATTTTTTTGATAACAAACAAATATAAAAATTGTTTTGTTGTATCTGTTAAAATTAATTAAAGCTTAGCTCTTAAGATGACATCGCAAAAGGTTAGAGAACAGTTTTTAAACTTTTTTAAATCGAAAGAACACACTATTGTTCCTTCGGCCCCTATGGTCATGAAAAATGACCCGACATTGTTGTTTACGAATGCGGGAATGAATCAGTTTAAAGAATTCTTTTTAGGAAATACGGTTTCGAAATCAAAACGTATTAGCGATACCCAAAAATGCCTTCGCGTAAGCGGAAAGCATAACGACCTAGAAGAAGTGGGTAAAGACACCTACCACCATACGATGTTTGAAATGCTGGGGAACTGGAGTTTTGGCGATTATTTTAAAAAAGAAGCCATTCAAT
>CAYGUZ010000269.1:0-3459 GCA_964353215.1 uncultured Flavobacteriaceae bacterium | reverse complement strand
GTGCTGCAAACCAAATTGAAAAAAGCCGAAGGAAAGATTACCTTGCCACAACAAGATGGTTTTCAGGTTTTAGATGTGAACGATATCTTCTTTTGTAAGGCTGATGATAATTATACGGAGATTTATTTACAGGAAAAACGGATTGTTGTCAGTAAGACTTTAAAATATTTCGAGGAAGCCCTCAAAGAATTCTCGTTTGCAAGAATTCATAAATCATATTTGGTAAACGTAAATGAAGTACAGAAATATAAAAAAGGTAAGGGCGGGAGCGTTATTTTGTCAAATGGAAAAGAACTATCAGTATCCGCCTCAAAGAAATCAGAATTACTGTCCTATTTTAAATAAAATATCGAGTTATGCTAATTAAAACTGTAAATGGCAAGTCACCGGAAATAGGAGACGATTGTTTTATTGCCGAAAATGCAACCGTTGTTGGCGATGTAACAATGGGCAAACAATGCAGCGTTTGGTTTAATGCGGTGTTAAGAGGAGATGTACACTTCATAAAGATTGGCAATAAAGTAAATATTCAAGATGGTGCCGTAATCCATTGCACCTATAAAAAAGCGCCTACGGTTATAGGCAATAATGTCTCTATTGGTCATAATGCTATTGTACATGGCTGTACAATTGAGGATAATGTTTTGGTAGGCATGGGTGCTATTATTATGGATGATTGTGTTGTAGGGTCTAATGCTATAATTGCGGCTGGAGCGGTCGTTACCAAAGGCACCCATGTACCCTCAGGGACTATTTTTGCCGGCATGCCCGCTAAAAAAATTAAAGATGTCAGTCCAGAATTAAGTTCCGGCGAAATCGACAGAATAGCGAATGCCTATGTTATGTATTCTGGTTGGTTTAAAGAGGATAATTGAAAGTGAAAATCCTAAGAATATTCACTGAGTAGAAATAAGATAAATCCTTATTTTTGCCCAACTTAAGAGAACACTATGAAAGCATATATTTTTCCGGGGCAAGGCGCCCAATTTGTGGGTATGGGTTTAGATTTATATGAAAACCACACAATCGCCCAGAAACTTTTTGAGCAAGCGAACGATATCTTAGGTTTTTCTATTACAGATATTATGTTTGAGGGAACACCGGAAGATTTAAAGCAGACCAAAGTAACACAACCTGCTATTTTCTTACATTCTGTGATACTTAGTAAAGTAATGGGAGCGAATTTTAAACCAGATATGGTTGCGGGGCACTCTTTGGGTGAATTTTCCGCTTTAGTTGCCAATGGAACTTTGAATTTTGAAGATGGGTTAAAACTGGTTTCACAACGAGCCTTGGCAATGCAAAAGGCCTGTGAGGTGCAGGAAAGTACCATGGCGGCCGTATTGGGTTTAGAAGATGAAGTAGTAGAAAAAATATGTGCTGAAGTTCAGGGTATTGTGGTACCTGCGAATTATAACTGCCCGGGCCAATTGGTTATTTCAGGTGAAGTTGAAGCAGTAAACTTGGCATGTGAAAAATTAAAAGAGGCCGGAGCCAAAAGGGCCCTTCTATTACCTGTTGGTGGGGCTTTTCATTCACCGCTTATGGAGCCCGCTAGAGAAGAATTGGCAGCTGCAATTGACAGCACAAATTTTAGTGAGCCTTCTTGTCCGATTTATCAAAATGTGACTACAACGGGTGTTACGGTGTCTAAAGAAGTGAAGGAAAATTTGATTGCCCAATTGACCGCTCCGGTAAAATGGACACAAAGTGTTCGTAATATGGTCGCAGACGGTGCCAGTAGCTTTGTTGAGGTGGGGCCAGGAAAAGTGCTTCAAGGCTTGGTAAGAAAGATTGCTAGTGATGTTGAGACCAGTTCCGGTACCATAGAATAACCATGTTATTCGTTAATTTATGTAGTTGGTCTAACAAAGCTGAATTTAATCTTTAAAGCAAAAAAAAGCGGTATTTTTTTAGTAATATTGATACCCCAAGACTAAACGCAGAATAACAGTATTTTTCTGACATTCAAGAAAATAACAATGCCCTACTCAAATAAAAACGCCTCGGTATTATCATTTTTAAACATACTGGTATTCTTTTTTTTGTTTTTAAGTATTGCCAATATTTCTGCTCAATCTATAGCTGTAGAAGTTATAGATGGAGATGTTCAAGAAGAGGGCTCCAATCCAGGAAGCTTTAGAATCTTCATAACTTCTGGTTTTATCGCAGGAGTTGATATTACGGTTAATTATACTGTTACAGGTACAGCCACTTCAACGGACGATTATACCGCTCTTTCAGGTTCAGCAATCATACTTGATGGTAGTAATGATGTCATAGTCGATGTAAACGGAATTGTCGATGATCCCTTTATCGAGGGAAACGAAACAATAATTATAACGCTAAATAGTGTTAGCCCTTTTGTTCCAATAAATGGTGCTGCAAATACAGCCACAATAACAATTACTGATAATGATTCCGCTGGTATAGCTGTTAATACTACTACTGGAACAACAACAGAAGGCGGTGGAACAGCAGATTTTATCTTTACCTTAAGAAGTCAGCCTACAGCAGATGTTATCATACCTATAAATGGTTATGACAATACGGAGACATCAGGGCAGAATCAAGTTGTAATTACCCCCGGAGAATGGAATACAGGGGTTACTTTGACCATTACTGGATTGGACGATACTATAGTCGATGGAAATATTGTCGACGTTATAAATACGGGAAACCCAAGTTCTGCAGATTCAGATTATAATCCATTAAATGGTGGAGATGTCCCCCAATTAGTTGTAACCAACCTAGACGATGACCAACAAATAAGCATAAATAATCGCGTGTTGTTCGAAGGAGACTCGGGAATCACTCAATTTATTTTTACAGTTAGTGTAGATGGTGGAGGAAATGCTGATGGAGATATAGACTTTACTTTTGATACAGTAGATGTAAGCACTACTGCTGGAGTGGATTATACGGCTATAAGTGGAGGAAGCGGAACTATAGATGATGGTGATAATAGCACAACAATCACTATTGAGGTAAATGGGGATACCAATATTGAAGCCAATGAAGATTTTCGTGTTTTCATTAGTAACCCTGTTAACGCAAATATTACCGATGATAATGGTTTAGGGAGGATACTCAATGATGACGGAGACACTATCAGTATTGACAATGTTAGTCAAGAAGAGGGCAATACGGGTACCACAGATTTTATTTTTACGGTAAGTTTGGATGGTGGAGGTACTGCCGCAAACACGATAGTTTTTGATGTGGCGACCGAAACGACATCTACGACTGCCACCCCGGGTGTTGATTATTTGGAAATAACAGGAGGTAGCGGCTCCATAGCCGCTGGTGCGTCAAGTACTACGGTAACGGTTTCTGTTACTGGGGATTCTAATGAAGAGGCTAATGAAACTTTTAGGGTTCGTATTGCGAATGCTACGAACGCCACGATATCCGATGCTGTGGGGGTTGCGACGATAACAAATGATGATAATACAATTT
>CAYGUZ010000268.1:0-3486 GCA_964353215.1 uncultured Flavobacteriaceae bacterium | reverse complement strand
CTATTAATGTAGTCGAATGTAGAGCGTGAAGTATAGTCAAAACGCAATTCATTATTTCTTCCATGTAATTCACCAATTTCCATTTTTCCGTAGTCGCAATTAATTTTTGCGTGTCCGTCGATTCTGTCAAGATAAATATTGCCATAGTCGTTATTAAGGCCAACGCTGTTTTTAACAGGCAATTTTATCGTGTAATTCACCTGAACATTTACATTATTGCGCTTTCCCCAGTTCCAGCCCCAATTACGATTGTTATCTCCAAAGCGTGTTATAGCGGAAACCATACTACTGCTGTTCTCAAAATCGATATCAATTTCATTTAACCTATCCTGAACTTTTTCTTCATTGTTACCGTTCGTTTTTATATGTACTTCAATCATGATTTTATCTTGATTCCATGAAGTAATGTTCAAATTGCCGTAACTATTTTTTACCTTAAAAAGAGCATCTGAGTTTACGGTGAATTCTTTTTTAATGGTTTTTTCTTTAGTATACTTTCCTTTAGGTCCGCACCCGCCTTCAATTGCCATCGCAGTAAAAGGAACCAATAAAAGGCTTAATATGATATATTTAAATTGTAAAGTTCGCATCATTATTTGATTTTAAATTTTTAATGTCTTCTATATTGTTGAGTACTTCTTTTAATAAGTCAATTCTCGTCTGAAAATTGATAATCATTGCATTTAGTATTATTTTACTGTTACCTCCTTTGATAAGGTCTTGTTCTAACTTTTTATAATCGGTTTCAAGTTTATTCAATTGTAATAGAGTATCATCTACCAATTGTGCAGTTTCAGGTGATTTTTCATTCTTTAACTCTTGAACTTGTACTTCTATTAAACTTGCAAAATAGAATTCTGTTTTAGTCACCTCGGGGGCAATTTCAACCACTTGTTCTTTTATGGTGGCTTGATTTCCAAAGAATTGAATTCCAAGTAGGCATAATAAAACTAGGGAAGCGGCTATCGACAAAGGTCTTAACCAATTTCTCTTTTTAGGTAGTATACCTACTACTCCTCTAGATTGGTTCAGTTTTTCTAAAAACCTTTCTTGATGGTTTTGCTCTGGGCTCTCAAAGTCAAAATCATCTTGCAATCTATCGAATAGAATTTTTATTTCGTCCTTCTCTTTCATATTTAAACACTTACATTCAACTTCTTTCTTAGACTTTCTTTGGCTCTTGAAATCGTTGTTCTACAATTTGCATAGCTGATATCCATTATCGTACTGATTTCTTCATAATCGTAACCTTCAATTAAATGTAAGGTCAAAGAAACTCTGTAATTGTCTTTTAAACTTTTCATGGTTTCCATCACTTTTTGAGCCTTCAGTTCAGCATAACCATTAGGATCTATAGCAACTCCATCATTATCTTCGACCTTATACAGTACTTCATCTAAATCAGAAGTTTGATTCTTCTGTTGTTTTCTGTAATGATAGATACTGTTGTTGATCACAATTCGTTTTAACCATGCCCCGAAGGTAACTTCACCTTTAAATGTATGCAGTTTCATAAACGCGTTTAAAAAAGACTCTTGCATGACATCTTCGGCTTCCGCCGTATGTTTTACAATTCGTAAAGCCGTATTGTACATTGCTTTATAATACTTATTGTAAATCTCTAGCTGTGCACTTTGTTTTCCTTCTAGACACAATTGCAACAATGCGTCAGTATGTTCATTTTTGTGGCTCAAAAAGTGAATGGTTTGTCTTATAGATTAAGCAATTTACTATTTGTTACACTTTCTTTTGTTTTTTTCATTTCTGGTGGCATAACAATTGCAATTAGGTATTTAAATATGATTAATATGTTGTGCTAAGCCCTTTAATTTTAGTGTTTTAAACTATTAAGGGTGTCAAATAGTAAGAATAAAAACTATTTGTTCGATGACATAATGACCGATATAGCTATTATGGGAGAAGTAAAATTCACAAATTTTGACAATATGTCTTTGCAAGGAATTGATGAAGAGGCAGAGTTAATACCACTATTGACTCCGGAAGATGAAGAGGAAATGAATAAAGAGACCTTGCCTGAAACCTTACCAGTTTTACCTTTGCGCAATACTGTGCTGTTTCCGGGGGTTGTCATACCCATTACGGCGGGCAGAGATAAATCAATCAATTTAATAAAAGACGCCAATAATGGCAATAAGACCATTGGTGTCGTTTCTCAAAAAGATGCAGAAACTGAAGACCCCGAGGTAAAAGATATAAATACCTTAGGTACGGTAGCACGTATTTTAAGGGTGTTACAAATGCCAGACGGTAATACTACCGTTATCATTCAGGGCAAGAAGCGCTTTGAAATTGCTGAGGTACTTACAGAAGACCCTTACATGACGGCGACTATTCGTGAGGCTGCCGAGACCAGACCAGACCAGAATAACAAGGAATTTTTGGCAATAATTGAATCTATTAAAGACTTGGCTTTTAAGATTATAAGGGATAACCCTAATATACCTAGTGAGGCTACTTTTGCAATTAAGAATATTCAGAGTAATTCATTTCTCATCAATTTTGTATCATCGAATCTTAATCTTGGAGTCGCTGAAAAGCAGCACTTGCTTGAAATACCTGATTTACAAGAGCGCGCGTTGGCTACATTGAAATACATGAACCTTGAATTTCAAAAATTGGAATTAAAGAATGATATTCAATCAAAGGTCCGTAGTGATATGGACCAACAGCAACGGGAATATTTTCTTCATCAACAGATGAAAACTATTCAAGAAGAATTGGGTGGTGTTTCTTATGAAGAAGAGGTTGATGAAATGCGCAATAAAGCCAAGAAAAAGAAATGGGGCAAAAAGGTAAAAGAGCATTTTGAAAAAGAACTCGCTAAAATGCAGCGTATGAATCCGCAAGTCGCAGAGTATTCCATTCAACGAAACTACTTAGACCTATTCTTGGATCTACCTTGGAACGAGTTTTCAAAAGATAAGTTCGATTTAAAACGCGCAGAAAAGATTCTTGACAGGGACCACTATGGTTTAGAGGATGTAAAACGCAGAATCATAGAATATTTAGCGGTCTTAAAACTGCGCAACGATATGAAATCTCCTATTCTTTGTCTTTATGGCCCCCCAGGTGTCGGTAAAACATCATTAGGGAAATCTGTTGCCGAAGCACTCGGTAGGGAATACGTACGTATGTCTTTAGGAGGACTTCGGGATGAGGCTGAAATTAGAGGTCACCGAAAGACCTATATCGGTGCAATGCCGGGCAGAATAGTACAAAGTCTTAAAAAGGCGGGTACCTCAAACCCTGTTTTTATTTTAGATGAAATCGATAAGCTATCGAATAGCCATCAGGGAGACCCATCATCAGCTATGTTAGAGGTTTTAGACCCCGAACAAAATAGTGAGTTCTACGACAATTTCTTAGAAATGGGTTATGACCTATCTAAGGTCATGTTCATTGCAACGGCTAACAATTTGGGATCCATTCAACCAGCTTTGCGAGACCGAATGGAAATTATTAATG
>CAYGUZ010000267.1:0-3549 GCA_964353215.1 uncultured Flavobacteriaceae bacterium | reverse complement strand
CTATAAAAATTATCAAAAAATCGATGTAAAGCTTTAAGCTTTATACTTAAAACTAAAGAAATGTACCCACTTATTAGAAATAGAAGATTACGTACCTCAGACGCAATTCGCCACCTAGTTCGAGAGACCATCATAACACCTAGTGATTTTTTGGTACCCCTCTTTGTAATTGAAGGCAAAGGGGTTAAAGAAGAAATTGGCTCCATGCCTAACTATTATCGCATGAGTTTGGATGTTCTTGAAAAAGAAGTAAAAGAATTATGGCATATGGGACTTTGCGCCGTTTTACTTTTTGTAAAAGTAGATGATAAGCTAAAGGATAATAAAGGCACTGAAGCCATGAATCTTGATGGACTAATGCAACGAGCCATTAAAACGGTAAAGAATACTTGCCCTGAAATGTTGGTCATGACCGATGTTGCCCTAGACCCCTTCTCTTCTTATGGGCATGACGGTATTGTGGCAGAAGGGAAAATCCTTAATGATGAAACTTGTGAATTATTGGCCGAGATGAGTGTTTCCCATGCATCAGCTGGGGCAGACTTTGTAGCACCAAGTGATATGATGGACGGTCGTATACTTACTATTCGTGAAGCCCTGGAAGATGAGGGCTTTCAAGATACCGGAATTATGAGCTATTCGGCTAAATATGCCAGTGCGTTTTATGGTCCTTTTAGAGATGCTTTAGATTCTGCCCCTGTGGATATAAAAGATGTCCCAAAAGACAAAAAAACATATCAAATGGATTCTGCCAATAGGTTCGAGGCCATTAAAGAAACACAGCAAGATATTGACGAAGGTGCCGATATTGTTATGGTAAAGCCCGGGCTTTGCTATTTGGATATCGTGCGGGAAATCAAAAACGAAGTTGATGTGCCGGTAGCAGTTTATCAAGTGTCAGGCGAATACGCGATGGTCAAGGCAGCAGCCGAGAAAGGTTGGTTAGACCATGACGCCGTGATGATGGAACAACTAATTGCCATCAAAAGGGCAGGTGCCAATATTATTGCCAGTTACTTTGCAAAAGATGCGGTAAAATTAATGTAGCCAGATTTCCTTAAAATTTGACTACTTTTAAATTGAATATAATTAATATATGGGTCTTCTCGTTTTTTACGCTTTTATTTCTATTTTCTTTTCTTTTCTATGTTCTATTTTGGAAGCAGTACTTCTAAGTATTACGCCGACTTTTTTAAATGTAAAAAAGCAAGAGGGCAAAGCTTATGCCGAAGCCTTGGAAGAGATGAAAAAAGATGTCGATAAACCTTTGATCGCTATTCTTACACTAAACACCATTGCCCACACTGTTGGTGCTATTTTAGTCGGTGTACAAGCTAAAGTAGCCTATACAGAACTCTATGGAAGCACAACAAGGTCTGTTTTTGGAATCGAGTTTACCGAAGACCTCATGGTAGGTGTCGTTTCTACGATAATGACCATTCTAATTCTAGTCGCTTCGGAAATCATACCAAAAACCATCGGGGCGACCTATTGGAAACAACTCGCCAATTTCACCTCAAAGGCCCTAAAGGCAATGGTCTTTTTTATGAAATGGACAGGCTTACTTTGGGTCCTACAGCTTTTCACCAAATTAGTTGGGGGCAAAGGACATCATGGCAGTGTTTTTAGCAAAGAAGATTTTACGGCGATGACCGATATTGCAGAAGAAGAAGGTGTTTTTCAAGAATCGGAATCGACCGTTATCAGAAATCTTTTGACCTTTAATGAAATTCAGGCAAAGGATATCATGACCCCAAGAACAGTAATGAAAATTGCCTCGGAAGACACCACCATTCAAGATTTTTTTGATAATAACCGTCCATTTCGTTTTTCGAGAATACCGGTTTTTAAAGATCGTGCAGATAATATCACCGGGTTTTTCCTGAAAGATGAGTTGTTGGAAGCCATCATCAATAAAAGTGGAAATAAAACCCTTGGCACTATAAGAAGAGAAATTTTGATTACCAATCGGGACAAACCGATTCCAGAATTATTTGAAAAATTTGTAGAGCAAAAAGAGCATATTTCTTTGGTTGTAGACGAGTATGGTTCGGTAAGCGGTATTGTTACTATGGAAGATGTTATTGAGACCCTATTAGGTCTTGAAATTATGGATGAGAGCGATAATGTAGAAGATTTACAGGTTCTGGCCAGAAAAAACTGGGAAGCAAGGGCAAAGCGATTGGGTATTATTGAAGGTTCAAACGAAGTGGAGTAATGGAGACGGCCTATCTACAAACGCTTATAGGCTATGCAGAGCTCAGAGGTGATGAAAACGGATTGGCATCAATAACCGTTTTTGATGGAGATAGCCCCAATGAGATCATACCAGAAGTATTAGAAGATGCCGTATATCAGTTTTCAGAATACTTTGATGGCAAACGGACTGTTTTTGACCTAAAATTAAACCCTGAAGGTACCGATTTTCAAAAAAGCGTTTGGGATGCACTTCTTGAAATTCCCTATGGAAAAACAGTTTCTTACTTAGAACTTTCAAAGACTTTAGGCGATGTAAAAGCCATTCGAGCTGTAGCTGCGGCCAACGGTAAAAACCCATTGTGTATAGTTGTGCCCTGCCATCGTGTTATTGGCAGTAATGGAGATTTAACCGGGTATGCAGGCGGGCTTCATCGCAAAAAATGGTTATTAGATCATGAGAGTCCGGCCAAGCAGCAAAGTCTGTTTTAATCCTTTAAAAAATAAACCGGTGCAAAAGGCACCGAAACATTTTCTATAAGTTCTCCACCTTCGGAAATTACCAAAACACCGCCCTCGTTCAACTGCGCACCATCAGAAATATAGCCTACGTAAAACTGCTTTTTTACTTTACTATATCCTTGTACTGTTAAAATAAATTGTTTTTGTGCCACCGCCTCTATTTCCTCAAGAATTGATCTCATATCAATTCTTTCTTCTTCATTTTTATCAATATCATAGATTGCCGGACCAAAATTTACTGTTGAAGGTTGTGCATATTGAAAGGAATAATAAAGTTTTCCCTCCACTAACTCAGCATCGAGTTCACCAGGACTAAAAAAACGTTCGAGTTGAAGGGGCGTCGATTCTATGCGTGATAGGGTATCAAAATCATATATTTCTAATTGTGCATCATTACCCAAACGGCTCTTGATAACCGCTAAGTTTTTCTCTTCGTTGATCAAAAGACTTGGTGAAAATTCGCCGAAGTTTAGCGAGGCCAAAAAATTTTTAGTGTCTAGATTGTATACCTGTACTTTGTATTGATCGCCAACATCTTTATACGTGATAAATAATTTTCTATCATAGTACAAGGGCTGGTATAAGCTTTCTACGTTAAAATCTATCTGTAGGTCAGTGCTTTCAAAACTCGGAATATCAATATTTTTTAATCCTACATTTGTCGAGCCAGACGGATTGTAAAAACCTAAATGAACCGTTTCTTTACTGTTCGTTCCCCAGACAATAGAGTTTTCTAAAGAATTAGTGAAAAATCTAGGGAATAGATCAACTTTACCCGTGTTCATGTCTTTAAAGGCGAGTGAAAAATCGCCCCCTGAAAAAGAATAATAT
>CAYGUZ010000266.1:0-3550 GCA_964353215.1 uncultured Flavobacteriaceae bacterium | reverse complement strand
GTTGAAGAGAACGCAGAACGAGCAAGTGGAGAACGTATTTTAGGCGAAGATCCAAAGACAGGTAAACCATTGCTAGTTCGCTTAGGTCGTTTTGGGCCTATGGCGCAAATTGGTGATGCAGAAGATGAAGAAAAAAGGTTTGCCAGCTTATTGCCCGACCAATCGATAACCACAATTACTTTTGACGAAGCCCTAACACTTTTTGAACTTCCAAGAAAGTTAGGCGTTTATGAAGGCGAAGAAGTTGAGGCCAATGTTGGTCGTTATGGTCCTTATGTAAAATTTGGAAAGAAATTTATTTCCCTTGAAAAAGGGGAAAGCGCATTTGAAGTAGATATAGATAGGGCTGTTGAGCTGATAAAAGCAAAACAACTGGCTGACGCCCCTATCGCCCATTATGAAGATAAGGAAGTTACCAAAGGGGTAGGAAGATTTGGCCCTTTTATTAAATGGAACGGGTTATTTATAAACGTAAACAAGAAGTACGATTACGATACTTTGACAAAGGATGATATAGTTGAATTAATTGAAGCCAAAAAACAAAAAGAGATAGAAAAGCTAATTCAAGAATGGCCCGAAGAAGGTATTCGAATTGAAAAGGCTAGGTGGGGAAGGCATAACATTTTAAAAGGAAAGGTAAAAGTAGAACTTTCGAAAGATGTGGATGCGACTAAAATTTCTTTAGAAGAAGCTAAGGCCTTAATTGAAAAGAAAGCCCCGAAGAAAAAAACAAGAGCAAAAGCGAAGACTAAAGCAAAAAAGTAAGTATAACACCCCAAGCAATCTATATATGGCATTTGATTTTTTGGTTCCCGTCAAAGATAAGGTCTTGGCGTTTTCCGAATTTTTACCTCCGCAAGCCTTAGGAAAAAGTATTTACAAGCATACAGAGAAAAAAGGATTGCCCGTTTTTGCGAACGCTACGGTTGCCATTTTTGGCGTATTAGAGTCAAGAAACGCTTTTGAAAAGAAAACCGAAAAACTCGATGTTGATGCCATCCGTATTCAGCTTTACAGATTAATGGTCGGTAACTGGAATTCAACAATTATTGATATTGGTGATGTTGAAGAAGGTAATAAGGTAGAAGATACTTATTTTGTCGTCAAAGAAATCGTCGCAGGTCTTTTAGAAGAAAACATCATACCGATTGTAATCGGTGCCACCCAAGATATTACTTTTCCGACATACCGAGCTTTCGATGGCATTAAAGATATGATCAATATGGTTGCTATAGATAGCCGTTTTGATTTTGGTGAAGATGATGAACTGATTTCTTCACATTCTTATATGAGTAAAATAATTACAGATAAACCCAACAACCTTTATAATTTTTCTAATGTAGGGTATCAAAGTTATTTTAATGCCCAAGAAGAGATAGATTTAATGGAGCGCTTATTTTTTGATGCTTACCGCTTGGGAGACATCGCTTCTAATATTCAATTGGCAGAGCCGGTATTGCGCAACGCACATTTGGTAAGTCTAGACGCCCGTGCTATTAGAGCAAGCGAAATGGGCTTATCAACAGGGTTTTCGCCTAACGGATTTACAGGGCGAGAGATTTGTGCCATAGCACGATATGCCGGCATAAGCGATAATGTATCACTCTTTGGTGTTTATGAAATAGAAAATTCTAATTTATCATTTCAATTAGTGGCGCAAATTATCTGGTACTTTATTGAGGGTTTAAGTTATCGTATAAGAGAAGTGCCAAGTTCTAACAGTGAAGACTTTACAAAGTTTACTGTGCCAACAGATTCAGATGAGCTCGTTTTCTTCAAGAGCCATCTTACCCAACGATGGTGGGTAGAAGTACCTTCTATTTTACCTGAACATACTAAAACCAATTCACCTGCGTTATTACCTTGCGCCGAGCAGGACTATTTGGATGCTTGCAACCAAAACATTCCTGAAAGGTGGTTCAAGGCCTATAAAAAGGTCTTTAACTAAACAAATTATTTTTAAGTATAAATTGTATTTACACAATAATTTATTCAAAAAATAGTTTTAGTGAATAGTGAATTTGTGTTTACAGTTTGTAATCTTAAATCGAAAAATTTAACCTAAAGTATGAGAAAGCTATTGTTGTCATCTATAGCACTTGTTTTTTTATTGACCAGTTGTGGTTCAAAATCAAGATCAAAAGGTGAATTGGTAGGCGTCCAGGGTAAGAAATGGTATCCTGAGAAACCGTATGGAATGGAACTTATCCCTCGTGGCTCATTTATTATGGGTAAAGCGGAAGAGGATCAAGCTAAAGTTCAAAATGCTCCGACACGAACTGTAACTGTTCGTTCATTTTATATGGATGATACAGAAATTACAAACAGCGAATATCGGCAGTTCGTAGAATGGGTAAAAGACTCCATCACTAGAACTAAATTGGCAATTCTTGCTGATCAGTTAGGTATAGGTCCAGAAGATGAAGGTATAGGTGAGTATGCATTTAAAGATGCCGATACCACGAAAATGTCTGCATATGATAAATATATGTTAGATAACTATGCTGGTCTTGGAGATACCGGTTATGAAGGTAGGGCCTTAAATAAAGAAGTAGACCTTATCTGGGATAGAGAAGATTATCCAGATGAATATTACACAGAAATCATGGTAGATTCTATTTATTTACCTGAAGAAGAGACCTATAATGGTCAGCGTAGTGTTGATGTCACTAAATTAAAGTACAAGTACAATTGGATGGATATCGAAGCTGCTGCTAGAGCGAAAGCTGGTAGTAGAAAAGATTTCATTAAGACTGAAGAGTTAGAGATTTATCCTGATACCACCGTGTGGATTAGAGATTTTTCATACTCGTACAACGAACCTATGCACAACGATTACTTCTGGCACGATGCATACAGTGAATATCCTGTTGTAGGGGTGAGCTGGCAACAAGCAAAAGCTTTTTGTAATTGGAGAACAAAGATCAAAAACGATGATCAAAAAAGTCGTGGTAAGCAATTTGTAAATCAGTTTAGATTGCCAACGGAAGCCGAATGGGAGTACGCCGCTAGAGGCGGAATAGAAGGTGGAACATACCCATGGGGTGGCCCTTACGTTATAAGTGATACAGGTTGCTTTATGGCAAACTTTAAACCACAACGTGGAGATTATGCTGCCGATGCTGCTTTATACACAGTAGAGGCCAAATCATACGAACCAAATGATTATAACCTTTATAACATGGCTGGTAATGTATCGGAGTGGACAAACTCAAGTTATGACCCGGGAGCATATGAATATGTTTCAACCATGAACCCAAATGCAGGTTCTGGTCAAAACAAAAGAAAAGTTATCAGAGGAGGTTCATGGAAAGATGTCGCTTATTTCTTGCAAGTAAGTACAAGAGACTATGAATACCAAGATTCAGCAAGAAGTTACATCGGCTTTAGAACCGTACAAGATTATATGGGCGAAGAAGATTCAACAAAAGGAAACAACGGATTATAAACAATTAAGAGAGAACATTATATAAACCTAGTAACCAAATACTTATTTATATATACTTAATTTAAAATTAAAATTATGGCACAGTCAAAATCAACAAAAAAA
>CAYGUZ010000265.1:0-3558 GCA_964353215.1 uncultured Flavobacteriaceae bacterium | reverse complement strand
ATGTAATATGCTTCCAAGAGGTCTTAAAAATTCCTTTTCAAGTTTTTTAATTATTTCATAATGAAATGCGGCATTTTCGTCGGATAATCTTAAAATATTGAGCTGTGTATCCTTTAAAAACAAAGCGCTTATTTCATCTGCCTCAGTATAATTCTCTAGTACCGATTTCAGTTGTTCGCTTTCTTGAGCCGTCAGTTGAAAATAAGGCACTTTTACTTTGAATTCTGGAAGAAAGGCGGATTCTCCTAGTTCTGAAAGAATCGCATCTATTTTCTTGTAATAGCCTGCATTTTGGGCCAATAATTGTTTCATCTTCCCTCCTACTTCCTTTTCTTGGTCTGAGCTTGCGAATTGATAGACTTTTAGGGCTTGAATATATTTTTCATCAAGATTTATGATCTTTGTATTGCCTGAATAAGCGCCATAGATCTTTGTGGTTTTGTTATTACTGTCTACTTCTATTGTGATTTGTTTTAATAAACCATTTGAAAAGGTCCAGTTCTCTGAAGCACCTATGCCAAAGGAATCGTAGAGTGACCATTCATCGTGTGCCAATCCGTTTCTTAAAAAACGACCGGCCAATACTAAGCTATCATTCTCAATACGAAAACTTTTTTGTGGAATTCCATTATTGAAATCAATACTACTTTTAAAAAGGGTTCGGGCTATTTTAGAATCCTCAATTTGGTTTACTGAATAAGACCAAGAACCGTCAGGTCTTCCCCTCAAAATGGAGCCTGAGGCCTCTTCTTGAACACCATTAATAGCAACTCGATATTGGTAGTCTATGACTTGAGATTCGTTATTGGATTGAAACTCACCGAACTGAAATTTCCAATCTCCATTGGGGTAATTGTTTTCAAAACTACCCGAAAAATCAAATGAATAATCCTGTTTTTGAAGCAAAGAATCAAGATTCGCCTTTTTCAGACTAAAGTTTCCATCTAATAGGGTATCACCATCTATGACTTTATAACTGTAATCGGCATCGCCTTGATATTTTCCAACAGAATACTCCCCTTGATAACGCACATTTTCTTGTGCTATAGTTGCATAACAGAAGAAAACTGAAAATAGAACCCTAAAAATCAACTTATAAAAACTATAGTTCGTTAGATACACAAATCAACAATGAAAGTTAGTCCATTACTGATACGGTTGAAATATGGGTTTAGATGTTTTTATGGATTTTTATTTTTACTGAAAATCATATCCAGTTTATTAACGCAATTCGTGAGCATTTTAGTAATTGGCTTAGTCAAAGTTGTAAGTCATTTTATCAAAACGTCATCTACAAGCAAAGTCACTTGCTCTTTTGGTCATAAGGAGCCTATAATACACCACAAATAATTCATGTTTGTCAACAAAAGTTAGGGGTCTATTTTACTTCAATGTATATTTGAAGGTAAATTCTTACGCTATCTAAGAAACCCTCAATGAATCCCTATTTTTTTATTAAATATTTACCTCTTTTAGTTGTTTTTGCTACGATATCAATGGGTGCCCAAGATATTTCAGATAAGTTATCTTTTCAACATATCTCCAGTGGTATGTCGCAAAGTTCAGCAACAGTTATTTTTGAAGATAGTAACGGTTTTTTATGGCTTGGTACACCAAACGGCATAAATAGGTATGATGGAACGGAATTTCGAGTATTCGAAAAGACTTATGATGGCTCAACTGGGCTATCTAATGGTTACATTAGGTGTATTTATGAAGATGGCGATAAAAAGCTATATGTAGGTACAAATAGCGGATTGAACACCTATGATAAGTACCTAGATGTTATAAAACCATATGATTTTATTGGTGATGGAAAACAGATAGCTGCCAATATTATTAATACTGTTGCGAGAATTGGTGACCATCTTTTTATTGGCTCTGTAGAAAATGGACTATATAAATATAATATTCATTCGGGCAAAACAGAACGATTATCTTTTCGTGAACCCGCCAATGCACTACCTGATGATAATCACATTGTTAATATTTTTGAATTCATAGATGACAAGATAATCTTGGTTACAGAGGCATCGGTCTATCTTTTGGACGATAAATTAAATAAAACCAAAATTTTTAGTGATGCGCAATTTTATAAAAGTGCCCTCATAATTGATGACACCACAATTTTAGTGGGTGTAAGAGAAGGTAATTTGCTAAAATTAAGTATTGAGAATGATAAAATTGCTGATGCAGCCCAGATTGAGCTCAGCCCAGGCTATGCAATCTTAGATATGGAGAAAGATGACAAGGGCAATGTATGGGTTGGAACTGAAAACCAAGGACTTTTTATTTACGCTTTGGCTACAGGAGTTATCTCTAACTATAAATCAAATCTTAAAAAATCAAATTCCATATCCAACAATTCTATTTGGTCATTGTGCAAAACAAAAAATGGGGTTATGTGGATGGCACCGTTTAAAAAAGGCTTAAGTTTTTATGACCCTTCTTTTTATAAATTCGACAGTTTCGCTTTAGACCCTTTTGATACGAATTCATTGAGCAATAACATTGTTAATTGTTTTAGCGAAGATGAAAAAGGTAATATATGGATCGGCACTGACGGCGGCGGTTTGAACTACTCGAACAGCCCGAACAATCGGTTCAACCATTTTTCTTTTACTAATGGAAAGTTGAATACGAATGTTATACTTTCAATACTCCCCAATATCGACAACAAATTGTGGTTAGGTTCTTGGGCTGGTGGAATCTGTATTTTCGACCCAAAAGACTTTACCTATAAAAATATGACCAGTAAGAATTCTTTCTTGGCATCGGACAATGTTATGGACTTACTGCAAGATCGAGAAGGGAATATATGGATAGCCACACTTTTTGGAGGGTTACAGGTCTACAATCCATACACAAAAAAGCATGAAACCATTAAGTTGAAATCGAATATTGATGGTAAAGAAGTGACATCTATTGCGAGGTTAATGCAAGATAAAGATGGGGCCTTATGGGTAGGTACCCAAACTATGGGGATTTTTAAATTAACTAAAAAGAACTCTAAATGGGACATCGAGCAATTTCATAGTAAAGATCAGAACAGAACACTAAGTAATGATTTTGTAAATACCATTTTACAAGATGATTTTGGAACTATCTGGGTGGGTACCCTATCTGGGCTTAACGAATATCTTCCCTCAAAAAATAGATTTAAAACAATAAGCAAGAAAGATGGTCTGATTACAAATGTAATCAGTGGTATTGTGCAGGCTGAGAATAGTCTTTGGTTGAGCACCGACAGTGGCATTGTCAATTATAACCTTGAAAATGGACATTTTCTGAATTATGATACTTACGATGGTTTACAAGGTAACGAGTTTAATGGCAATGCTTCTTTTATGACGCATGACCGCAAAATTATGTTCGGCGGAAATAATGGTTTTAACCTCTTCACTCCAAAACAGGCAAAAAAGAAAAAAGAGAATCTAAACATACTGCTTACAAAACTTAAGATATTCAATAAAACAATTCGGCCTAACGACGATTCTGGAGTGTTAAAAAAAGATATTGCGACGGTAGATTCGATTACCTTAAGCCATAAGCATGCTG
>CAYGUZ010000264.1:0-3564 GCA_964353215.1 uncultured Flavobacteriaceae bacterium | reverse complement strand
CGACCCTCGGTACCACAAACCGATGCTCTAACCAGCTGAGCTACAACCACCATTTAAACGGATGCAAATGTAATTTTTTGTTCTATCGGTCAAAACAAAAATTAATATTATTTATTAATGAAAAAATTGGCTTTTGCATTTTCTTTTGAAAGCTTTTCTCTTTTGTAGATTGAAGCTATCAACTCACATTTTTTTCATCAATAAACTAAAGCCTAAATGCTATTGGCCTATGCTCTTAGCACCGAGCTTGTGTACTTAATTATTTTTACAGTAGCTAGTGACCGAAAAATTTATTTAAAAAACAACTAACAAAGCTTAAGAATCAGGCTATGAAGATTTGTTGTATTTGGCATACAGGCCAATATAAAAGTCATAACCCTGGAAAACGGTTTAAAGAGGATATTAAATTTTTTGAAGCTTGACAAGCCTTTTCGGCTTCTTTAAAATAGCGGAAAAGTATGGCAAAACTCTTGATACCCGTTGCACAAAAGAACTACCAACGTGATCAAAAAAATTAAGCGTGCCTACCGATAAAAAATACCCTGCTTTAAATTAAACCCAATTCACAAGATGTAAGCTCTTTTACGATTCATAAAGCCTAGAATTTAAAAAAACATCGACCAAATACATACTATTATAGCTCAAACAAACAAAAATTGATAGTTCACAACAATAATTCGTATGCATTCAATAGTAAAGGTAAATTTACCAATGTAATCTACCCAAGGTAATATGAATTTTTATTTTCCTAAAAATTGGAACATAACAAAGGTAATAGTAATTGCCATCTTCTACGTTACCACAGTTTCTTCCATCCAATCCCAACAAAATAAAATAGATAGTCTGTCTAAAGAAATTCTCAAGTATAAATTAAGAAAAGGTTTTTCAGAACAAGACTCATCGTACATCCTATCTTTAACTGATCTTGGTGGGTATTATCGTTATACAAACTCAGACAGTTTACTGTCGATAGCAAAGAAATCATTAAATCTTAGTCAAGCATCAAATTTTGAACATGGCATCACTAAATCATATGCTTTATTTGGCGATTATTACTCTGCGAAAGGCAACCACGAAAAAGCAATAGCGAATTATGAAAAAGCTCTGGAGATAGCCGAAGAACAGAAATACAAGTATCACAAACTTAGTGTATTGAATAGTATAGGTCTAGAGCATACACTCTTAGGCGATTATGCAAAAGCACTCAACAGCTACTTAAAAGGCATAGATTTAGCAAAAGAGGTAAACGATCAATCGCTATTATCTATGTTTAATGATAACATTGGAAACCTGTATGTTTCACAAAAAGACTATAAACATAGCTTGGCCTTTTATGAAAAAGCAGTGGAAATCAATGAAAAGCTTGGTAATGAAGTTTTTTCCGCAGAGACTTTCAGCAATGTTGCATTTACATATGCAGAAATGAAAAAGTTTAATTATGCAATGTTCAATATCAATAAAAGTATTTCAACTTTTGAGAAATATCAAATATTTGATTGGTTAGCATACGCGTACGAAGTTAAAGGCCGTATTTATCTGGGGCAAAAAAAATATAAATGGGCACAACACTGGTATGAGCAGAGTAATCTAATTCATAAAAAAATTGATGATGATAGAGGGAAAATACATACGCTTAACGGACTCTCGAAAACTTACCTAGGTTTAGAAAAAGATAGTTTGGCAATGGCTTACGCAAAAGAAGGATTTGAAATAGCTACAACCATTAATTACCTAGAAGGGCAAAATGATTGCTCCAAAACACTCTACAAAATCTATAAAAAAAATAATGACCTCACTAGTGCCCTTTTTTACCATGAACTCTATAAAAAACTATCCGATTCGATCTCTAGCGACGATAACAAGAAAAGTTTGTCTTTATTAATTGCTAAACTTGATTATGAAAAACAAAAGGATTTGTTGATTGAAAAGAATGATCGGGTATTGGCCAGACAACGTGCAATCATATATGTTTCATTGTCAATATTGCTAATTCTCGGTATAATCATATTTATTGTGGTTCGCAGTCAAAATGCGCAAAAACGTTTGAATAGTAAGCTTCGTCATAAGACAATCTTGATTCAAAAGCGAGAAATAGAACTTAATGAAATTAATAAAACCAAGAACAAACTCTTTTCTATAATAGGTCATGATTTAAGGGGGCCTATCGGTGCTTTACAAGAATTATTACGCATGTTCTCGAATGGAGACATTAAGAAGGACGAACTGAACTCCTTTATTCCTAAATTAAAGTCAGATGTTGACAATGTATTCTTTACCTTGAACAACTTATTGTCTTGGGGGCAGTCACAAATGAACGGTTCGACTACAAAACCTAAAAACTTCTCCATTACCAATCTTGTGGATAGAAACATAAAGTTGTTATCTGAAATGGCCGAGAATAAATCTATTAAAGTTATCAATCACATTAAAGATGCCCCAATTGCATGGGCAGATCAAAATCAGATAGATATCGTAATTAGAAACCTTATTAGCAATTCTTTAAAATTCACCACAGAAAATGGATTAATTACTATTTCTGCGGTTGACGATGGAAACTATTGGAAAGTTCAAGTAAAAGATACGGGGGTAGGAATGACTTTGGATATGCAACAAAAAATATTATCCGATTATTCAAATGTCACCACTTATGGCACCAATAACGAAAAAGGCACCGGACTTGGTTTATCACTTTGCAGGGAAATGGTCGAAAAAAATAATGGAAAAATATGGGTTGACAGCAAGGTCAACAAAGGATCAATATTCCATTTCACCCTTCCTAAAGAGAGGTCTAAATACAAACAAGCAGGCTAGATCAAATCGGTTATACTATCAACGGCCATATAACGCTCTACGGTAAAACCCTCGGCATACTCAACACCTATCAATCGCCCTAAATCTCGAGCCCGATAATTCACGCTATCTAAAAAGTTCTTACTACTAATGGGTGTTTCAGGCTCATTACTTTTTGGGTCAAAGAACTGTGAGCTATAGGCAAGAATAGCTTCTGTTTTTTTATCGATAAAACCTGTGACATCTACGACAAAATCTGGAACTAAATCTTTCCACTGAATATAATGATAAACAACTTTAGGTCTCCATTGCTGTTGAAGACCCCTATTATCATCTTGCTCAGTGTTTATTTTTTTTAGTCCGCTTAAAAAGCAGGCATCACTGACCAACTTACTACCTTTTCCATGATCGATATGGCGGTCATCGATAGCATTGCATAAAACAATCTCTGGTCTATACTTACGAATCATCTTAATTATTTCTAATTGGTGTTTTTTGTCATTAACAAAAAAACCATCTGCAAAGCCTAGATTTTTGCGTACGGAGATACCCAAAACTTTTGCCGCTGCACTGGCCTCTGCATCCCTAATTTCAGCAGTACCGCGTGTACCTAACTCCCCCCGGGTCAAATCTATTATTCCAACTTTTTTACCTTTGGCAACCTCTTTTGCTATAGTTGCTCCTGCCCCTAGCTCCGCATCATCTGGGTGCGCTCCAAAAACCAAAATATCTAACTTCATTATACCAAAACTTTTTTTGACTTTAGCACTGCAA
>CAYGUZ010000263.1:0-3569 GCA_964353215.1 uncultured Flavobacteriaceae bacterium | reverse complement strand
CCCAAAAACTTTCTCTGGAAGGACTTTTATGAATGTTTTATCAAAAGAACAAAAGTCCTTTTATAAGGTAATCAAGCCCGTGCTAATTCAGCCTGGGGTCTTTGAGGAAGTTGAAGTAAAAAAGGCTGGAAGAAACAATGGTAAAAAATTCAATGGCCATGTTTTCCTACTTGTAAACGAACAAACACAAAGTGCAGCTGAATTCCAAGCCATGGCAATACAAACCGGTGAAAAAGTAATCACCATTGGTAGTCAAACCTCAGGTGCAGATGGAAATATTACTAGGTTTGAAGTTTTAGAAGGGTTAAAAACTGCTTTCAGTGGAATTGGCATATTTTATCCAGATGGAACTGAAACCCAACGCAAGGGAATCAAAATAGATATTGAATTAAAACCAACTATCAAAGGTATTCGAGAGGGGCGTGACGAAGGTTTGGAAAAGGCTATAAAACTTGCATCTAAATTGAAATAAACTTGGGTTTTCCCAAACCTTTCTAAATCTAAATACATACATTGCCCAAAAATCCTACTTTTGGCTAAATTCTAATGGATTTGAGAAATATATTCTTTTTTCTAGCACTCTTCTCTTTTTTATACTCCAAGGGACAAGAACAACCCAAACCGAAAGGAAGGCAGATTAATATAGTTTACGGAGCCAACTTTACCAAAGACGAAGAAAAATTTCCTGGAGCCTCTATTTTCAGCAAAGACGATGAGCGCCAGGTTCAATTCGAACATCAAGGGGCAGACTTATGGTGTGACATAGCCATTTTTTATTCCAAAGAGAATCGATTGAAAGCCATTGGTAATGTGCGGATGCAACAAGGTGACTCTATCGAAATGAATAGTGGTAAGATGGACTATAATGGCGACACCAAACTTGCCAAAGCTTGGGAAAAAGTCGATCTAGCTGATGGACAAATGACTTTAACCACCGATACGCTCTACTTTAATCGCGAAAAACAAGAATCGTATTACCGTTCTGGAGGTAAAGTAGTAGATTCCGTAAACGTGCTTACTAGCCTAATCGGAACCTATTTCACAGAGTTAAAAAAGGTACAGTTCCGTAAAAACGTTCATATAGACAATCCTGAATACACCATTGATTCCGAACAACTGGATTATTACCGTGTTTCAAAAAACGCATATATGTACGGTCCTTCGACCATTGTTGGTGAAGAATATACAATATATTGTGAACGTGGGTTTTACGATACCAAGATAGAACAAGGTTACGGCGTTAAAAACACGACGATCAATTACAGCAATAGAACTATTGAAGGAGATAGTGTCTATTTTGATAAGGCAACTTCTTTCGCTTCTGCGACCAACAATATTATAGTTACAGATACTATAAATAAAGGGATAATAAGAGCCCATTATGCGGAGATTTTCAAAGAAAAAGATTCTGTTTTTGCAACAAAAAGAGCGGTGGCCATAAATCTTGTGGAGCAAGATTCCATTTACATTCATGGAGATACTTTAATGGTCACGGGAAAGCCAGAAGAACGTATTTTAAGGGCTTTTCGTAATGCAAAATTTTATAAAACCGATTTAAGTGGCAAATGCGATTCTATACATTCCGAACAAAAAACAGGTATCACCGAACTAATCACCGATCCTATTTTATGGAATGTTGATAACCAAATGACAGGTGATAGTATTCATTTAATATCCGATTTAGAAACTGAAAAATTAGACTCTCTTAAAGTCATTAATAATGCCTTTATTATTGCCCTTGACACCATTAGTAAAACAGGCTACAATCAAGCAAAAGGCAAAGATTTATTCGGAAAATTTATTGATAATTCACTAGAGGTCATTGATTTGGTCAAAAACACTGAAGTCATTTACTACATGTACAACGATGACCAAGAACTTATCGGTATCGACAAGACCATATGCAGCAAAATTAGAATGCATATGAAAAACAACGATATCGATGAACTTATTTTTTACGTAAATCCTGATGGTGATATCTTTCCAGAAAAAGATTTACCCGTAGACAGCAGAAAATTAAAGGGTTTTATTTGGCGGGGTGAAGAACGTATTCTAAACAAAGAAGCTATTTTTGATGAGGACGACAACAATATTACCTTAGTGAAAATCAGGGGCATTGATGATGAAGTGGATATCGATACCGAAGAACAAGAACGTAGCGGCAATGGCAAGCCTGCTACAAAAGTTTCTAAGGCCAAGGCGACCAAACCCAAGCGCCCTGTGCTCAAAAAAGTGGGAAGTTAATTTATGAAGGATGATTTCTTCAAATATCAGGCTCAGACCACACCACATCCTCTTGCGTTAGAAATCGCACATGCTAAGGGAAGTTACATATACGACACGGAAGGCAACGCACATTTAGATTTTGTTGCTGGCGTATCAGCTTGTTGCTTAGGCCATTGCCACCCTAAAGTTGTGGAAGCCATAAAATCACAGGCCGATAAATATATGCATGTCATGGTCTACGGTGAATACGTGCAAGAACCAGCTGTAGCCTATTCAAAACTTTTGGCATCACATCTACCCAAAAATCTAGAGACTACCTATTTGGTCAATTCTGGTACCGAAGCCATTGAAGGTGCATTAAAGTTAGCCCGAAGATATACAGGCCGCTCAGAGCTGATTGCGGCGAATAATGCTTATCATGGTAACACGATGGGCAGTCTAAGTGTAACGGGGTATGAGGCAAGAAAGAGCGCATTCCGTCCTTTAATTCCCGATGTAAGGTTTATCCAATTCAACTCGTTTTCAGGTCTAGAGAAAATTACCAAAAAAACTGCTGCCGTTCTTTTAGAAACCATTCAAGGCGGTGCTGGTTTTATACTTCCAAAAAATGATTATTTAAAAAAGGTGAAACAACGCTGCAATGAGATGGGCGCATTGCTGATTTTAGACGAAATTCAACCCGGTTTCGGAAGAACCGGAAAACTATTCGCTTTTCAGCATTTTAATATTACACCCGACATTTTGGTTGTCGGAAAAGGCATGGCATCTGGCCTCCCCGTGGGAGCTTTTATAGCCTCGCGCAAAATGATGGCAACATTAAAAGAGCATCCAAAATTAGGGCACATTACCACTTTTGGCGGTAACCCTGTCATTGCTGCCGCAAGTTTAGCCACACTAAAAGAAGTAACTGAAAGCCAACTAATTACTTATACTTTAGAAAAAGAACAACTATTTCGTTCTCTTTTGGTACACCCTTTGATTAAAGAAGTGAGAGGTAAGGGCTTAATGTTGGCTGTGCTTTTTGAGAAGGCAGAAATTGTTAATTACTTAGTGTTGGAGGCGGCAAAGAAAAGACTTATTTTGTTCTGGCTGTTATTTGAACCAAAAGCCGTGAGAATATCACCTCCCTTGACAATTTCCGAGGAAGAAATAAAGATAGGTTGTCTTCAAATAGTTGATTTATTGAATGCGTATCAATAAAGCACTGTTAACTAATTTGTTGATAACAAACCCAAATTACGGGCTAACAACTAGTCATTAAAAGGCTAATTTTAAGTTCATAGTAAATCATAAAACGTGCCTATGGCGTTAGAACCTAACGAAAAACCTGAAAGTACCGTACA
>CAYGUZ010000262.1:0-3587 GCA_964353215.1 uncultured Flavobacteriaceae bacterium | reverse complement strand
ATATAGAAGTTTGGGGAAATAAAGGATTTGTGGCCAATTCTGGATTAATTGTGCATCCTGATTTTCGTAATCAGGGCCTTGCCAAAAAAATCAAAAAGCGAATCTTTGAACTGTCACGAGAAAAGTTTCCTGATGCCAAAATTTTTGGGATCACTACCGGTCTTCCCGTAATGAAAATGAATTACGAGTTAGGTTACAAGCCCGTTACCTTTTCGGAGTTAACCCATGACCCTGATTTTTGGAAGGGCTGTCAGACCTGCAAGAACTTTGATATTCTTACCCGAACAGAAAGAAAAATGTGCCTATGCACCGGTATGTTATACGACCCCGTAACCAAATCAAAAGATAAAGAAAAACTGAACAGTAAGGCCTTTCAAAGATTAAAAGAAATTAAAGAAAACCTGTTTTTAAAGAAAAAATCAAAATAACCCGATCATATCGAGCGAAGTCGACATGCATTAGCACAAAAAATCGTTGTTGACTGCGTTCAAGATGACATTTAGCTATATAATACAATGAAAAAATTAATACTCGCATACAGTGGTGGATTAGATACTTCGTATTGCGCCAAATATCTTTCAAAAGAAAAGGGATATGAAGTTCACGCCGTAAGCGTAAATACAGGTGGATTTTCGCCTGAAGAAATCACAATAATAAAAGAAAAGGCCATAGCCTTAGGGGCAACCAGCTACACCTCTATTGATGCGGTCCAAAGCTTTTATAATAAGGTTGTAAAATATTTGATTTTTGGTAATGTTTTACGAAACAACACCTACCCGCTCTCGGTTAGTGCAGAACGAATTGTACAGGCCGTTGAAATTGTAAATCACGCTAAAAAGGTCGGTGCTAAATACATTGCGCATGGCAGCACCGGTGCCGGTAATGACCAGGTACGGTTCGATATGATTTTTCAAACCTTGGCCCCAGAAATTGAAATTATTACCCCAATTAGAGATAATCGATTGGCCAGAGAAGAAGAAATTGCATATTTAAAAGCTAATGGAGTAGACTATTCTTGGGAAAAAGCGAAGTATTCCATCAATAAAGGGCTATGGGGAACTTCAGTTGGTGGTGAAGAGACATTAACATCTAACCTACCACTTCCCGATAGTGCCTACCCAAGTCAATTGCAACAAAAAGAGCCTTCAGAAGTAAAATTAACATTCAAAAAAGGGGAACTAACAGCTATCAATGATGAAGAAAATACTCCTGTAAAGAACATCGAAAGACTTGAAGCTATGGCATCAAAGTATGCTATAGGCCGAGATATTCATGTGGGGGACACCATTATCGGCATTAAAGGTCGGGTAGGTTTTGAAGCTGCAGCGCCACTGATCATTATTAAGGCCCATCATTTATTGGAGAAACATACGCTTAGCAAATGGCAACAATATCAAAAAGAGCAACTGGGAAATTTTTATGGTATGCTCTTGCATGAGGGCAACTATTTAGATGAAGTAATGCGAAATACCGAGGCCTTTTTATCGGACACCCAAAAGTATGTTTCTGGTGATGTAATTGTAGGCCTTTATCCTTTTCAGTTTAGATTAAACGGTATCTTCTCTGAACATGATTTAATGAATGCATCCTTTGGAAGCTATGGTGAAATGAATAAAGGCTGGACGGCAGATGAAGCCAAAGGCTTTATTAAAATAGCATCCAACGCAGGGAAAATTGCAAACCATGTAAATCAACATCATGATTAAGGCAGGTATTATAGGGGGTTCTGGTTATACCGGTGGTGAACTGATTCGATTATTATTGAATCATCCTGAAGTTGAAATTGATTTTGTCTACAGCACAACGAAAGCTGGGACAAAAATCTCATCGACACATCAAGATTTACTGGGTCAAACCGATTTAAAATTTTCAAGCACCATAAATGAGCGAATCGATGTTTTGTTTTTATGCCTAGGGCATGGTAATTCTTCTAAATTTTTGAAAGAATATACCTTTTCAAATCAAACAAAAATCATAGACCTCAGCAACGACTTTAGACTACGGGCAGATGCAACTTATGATGGTAAAACATTTGTCTATGGATTACCAGAATTGTTTAAATCTAAAATTGAACAGACACATTTTATCGCAAATCCTGGTTGTTTTGCGACAGCAATTCAATTGGCATTGCTACCGTTGGCACAAGCAGAACTATTAGCCAATGAAGTTCATATAAACGCAGTTACGGGTAGTACCGGTGCAGGTGTAAAACCTTCAGAAACTGGTCATTTTAGCTGGCGCAACAATAATGTAAGCTGGTATAAACCTTTTACCCATCAACATTTAGGCGAAATTAGCGAAAGTTTAAACTCATTTGGGCACGGTACAGGAAAACTACGTTTTCTTCCTAATAGGGGTAATTTTACTAGGGGAATATTGGCAACGGCCTATACCAAATTTGATGGTTCTTTAGAGGATGCCACTATGCTGTATAAAAAATTTTATTCCGAAGCCTTATTCACACATATCGCAGAAGAGCCTATTCACCTAAAACAAGTTGTAAATACGAACAATTGTCATATTCATTTGCATAAAGATGATGATGTTTTATTGGTTACCTCGGCCATCGATAATTTACTAAAAGGCGCATCTGGGCAGGCCATACAGAATATGAACCTTATGTTCGGTTTTGAAGAAGCTCAAGGGTTACAACTAAAAGCAGGCGTATTTTAAAATAAAAACCATGAAAATAGCAATTATAGGAACAGGTAACTTGGGACTGGCCATTGCAAGAGGAATATTGCATAGTAACGGAGCAACAACAATGTACCTTACCAAAAGAAACACCTATAATATTAAAGACTTTGAAAAGTATGGCAATGTCACGGTCACCAGCGATAATAAAAATGCCGTCAAAAATTCGGATATTTTGATTTTTGCGGTTCAACCAGGGCATTTTGAGGGTATTTTGTATGACATCAAAGATGAATTGGGCGAAAAGCACGTAATAATGAGTACTATTACCGGTTTTGGCATTGATAAGATAGAATCTATAATCGGATCCGATAAATACATTATCAGAGCAATGCCCAATACGGCTATTTCGGTCGGCAAATCAATGACCTGTATCTGTAGCAATGAAATGGGTAAAAAGCGAATTGAATTGGCCAAGGCTATATTCAATAGAATGGGGCATTCTTTAGAAATACCGAAAGAACAAATGCAAGCGGCGACAGTTATCTGCGCTAGCGGAATTGCTTTCTGGATGCGATTAATACGTGCAACTGCGCAAGGTGCTATTCAATTGGGTTTTGATGCCAAAGAAGCCCAAGAATTGGCCATGCATACCTGCAATGGGGCTGCCAGTCTACTAATCGAAGCCGGCAGTCATCCTGAAGAAGAAATCGATAGAGTGACCACACCAAAAGGTTGTACCATTTCAGGGCTTAATGAAATGGAACATCAAGGTCTAAGTTCTTCGCTGATAAAGGGTATCGTAACCTCATTTGAAAAAATCAATGAGATTAAAAAAAGTTAACGTCGTCAGGTCGAGCGAAGTCGAGACCTAAATAATAAGATTTTCGCCTAAGCGGGAATGACAAAAAAGTAATTATGGAACTATTTGATGTATACCCCCTGTACAATGT
>CAYGUZ010000261.1:0-3605 GCA_964353215.1 uncultured Flavobacteriaceae bacterium | reverse complement strand
TAAAGAAAGATAAGTATCGGTACAAAGGTTTTATTTTTATTGGGTTGATAAAAGTTGGTAATGACCCTAAAGTGATAGAATATAATGTAAGAATGGGCGATCCTGAAACCGAAGTGGTCATACCCCGAATAAAAAATGATTTTGTTACCATTCTAGAGGCTGTGGCAAATCAAAGCTTGAACAAGATAGATTTAGATATTGATACAAGAACAGCGGTAACGGTAATGGCGGTCTCAGGAGGCTATCCAGAAGCCTATGAAAAAGGAAAGGAAATCGAAGGTTTAGAACAGATAGAAGAATCTATTGTATTTCATGCGGGTACAAGAATAAGTGATGGAAAAGTAGAGACCAATGGGGGCCGCGTTCTTGCCGTGACTTCATACGGTACAGATTACAAAGACGCTTTAGAAACCTCTTATAAAAGCATGAAAACGATTAGTTTTGACGGAATGTACTACCGAAAAGATTTAGGCTTCGACCTTTAAATCAGCTAGCGAAGCTGGCTTTCGGGCTCAAATGAAACTATAAATAAGAATGCGAAGTGCTACTTTTGTCTTCTTCGCCATTATCATTGAAGATTTTTAACTGTCCCATCCAGTAAACCATAGCCAAAAAGCCAATAATCATAAACAACCAGTTGATGGTATTTGCACCCCACCAGTTTTCCATAAAACGGAAAAAATCATAAGGAGCAAAAAGTACGTTTACAAATAAGTCTTCTATCCAATAAAAAAATGCACTCATCTTAGCTATATTTACTAGGCAAAAATAGTAAAACATAATATGATATCAAGTTTTTTTAGCAAAACTAAGCCGATCAACTTTTTGGTTCTACTGATTATTCTCGTTCTTTTTTATGTTGCCAACTATTTTATCTTAAAAATCAACTTCGATAGTGTTGTATTTCTTCTGCTTATATTAATTGCAGTTTCGCTTCAGGTAATTGGGGTGCAAGAGACCGTTAGAACAAGAAAAACAACCAATACCACTTCTTTTGCCATGCTGTTCTTTGTGCTGTTATGTATGGCAGTGCCAAAGATTTTGCAGTATAAGGAGATTGTATTTTGCAACCTTTTTTTAATGTTGTCATTAAATCGTTTGCTAGCTTTAAAAAACCTAAAACAGGTAAAACAGAAGATTTTTGATGCTACACTGTGGATATGTGTCGCGAGTGTTTTTGACCCTTGGGTGTTGCTGTTTTTAGTAGTGGTTTTTTTGGCGGTCTATATCTATGGCACGAAAGAATTTAAGAATTGGCTGGTTCCGATTATCGCTATTCTCTTTTTTGTTTTGTTAATAAGTGCATTTTTGGCATTGACCAAGAACATCAATTTCCTTGAGAATCATTATTTGATAGATATTGACACTAATTTATTGGAAAGTTTTATGATCAATTTTAGCATAAAACCTTTTCTGTATATCAGTATAATTCTAGTTGTTGCAGGCTTCGTACTTGTTAAACAGGGATATCAAGGCGTTGGAAGAATTATACATTTACGTTTGTTACTGGTCTACTTTCTAGTGGCTATTGTGGTTTTTAGTGTTCAAAATCTTGAAAATAAAAACTATACCATACTGCTTTATTCGTTTTTTCCTGCGGCGATTTTCGCCACGAATTTTTTGGAAACATTTAAAAAGAAGCGTTTAAAAGAAGCGGTGTTACTGGTTTGCATATTGATTCCGTTTACCTTACTTTTTATTGATTTGGTAAAAAAATAAACAGATAGGGTATATTTGCTAAAATTTCTATAATGTTTAGCCATTCAGCTTTTAAGATATTTGAAGAAAGCATTGATAAGTACCATGTACTTGATGATGTTGACCAGTCTTTTTCTAATCCATACGACAAAGACAGTATAGAGCATTTATTATATCGTAAAAACTGGATAGATACGGTTCAATGGCATTATGAAGATATCATACGTGACCCTGAAATAGACCCGGTTGCGGCACTTACGCTAAAGCGTAAAATTGATGCTAGTAATCAAGACAGAACCGATTTAGTGGAATATATCGATAGCTATTTTTTAAAAAAATACCAATCGGTTGAAATAAGAGAAGATGCCACTATAAATACAGAAAGTCCTGCTTGGGCCATAGACAGATTATCTATTCTTGCACTAAAGATATACCATATGCAAGAAGAAGCGAATAGAACTGATGCCACTCCTTCTCATATTGAAAAGTGTAGCGTTAAACTTCAGGTGCTTTTAGAACAGAAGAAAGACCTTTCGACCGCTATAGATCAATTATTGGTCGATATTGAAGCAGGTAAAAAGTATATGAAAGTCTACAAACAAATGAAGATGTATAATGATGAGGAGCTAAACCCCATCTTACGTGGCCAAAAGTAGACCATCACATGTATTGGTCATTAGACTCTCTGCTATGGGCGATGTTGCCATGACAGTACCCGTTCTATTGGCGCTTACACAAAAATACCCAAGTCTTAAGATTACGTTACTTACCAGGGCTTTTTTTTCACCTATATTTTCTGGTATTCCCAATGTAACGGTTTATTCCGCAGATGTAAAAGGTAAACATAAAGGGTTCTTTGGACTATGGAAGCTCGCTAGAGAACTAAAAACACTTGATATCGACGCAACGGCGGATTTGCATCATGTTCTACGGAGCACTATTTTAAAACAATTTCTTAGGTTCAGCGGTATTCCGGTCAAGCAATTGAACAAGGGCAGGGCGGCAAAGAAAAAATTGACCAGGGCCGAAAATAAAATTTTTACGCCCTTAATGACAACCCATCAGCGCTATGCGGAAGTATTTAAAGCTTTAGGCTTTCCCATACAACTTGAAGCTGAACACGTTTTAGAGCCTGTGTTGCTCAGTGAAGAGACGAGGACTACCCTTGGTCTTAGTAAACAGAAATTTATTGGGATTGCACCATTTGCGGCCTTTAAAGGGAAAACCTATCCCTTAGAACTTATGGAAAAGGTAATCTATGGATTACAAGACCTTGAGGATTACGAAATGGTATTGTTCGGAGGAGGGGAAAAAGAAAAAGCACAGCTTGAAAAATGGGAAAATAAATTTGAACACTGTATTAGTGCGGTAGGTAAAATTGCCTTTTCGGAGGAACTGACATTAATATCCAACCTTAGTGTAATGTTGTCCATGGACAGTGGCAATGGTCACTTAGCGGCGATGTATAACGTACCTACCGTATCACTTTGGGGAGTTACCCATCCTTATGCCGGTTTCTACCCTTTTAATCAAATGGGGAACACTGTAGTATCGGATAGAACTAAATATCCTGAAATACCTACTTCAGTTTATGGAAATAAATTTCCTCCGGGATATGAAAAAGCAATGGAGACCATCGCTCCGGAAAAAATACTTAAAAAGATTCTTGAAACCCTAAACAGAACATCTTAACATGCTATACACTAACGCTCTTCGCTTCTATAGACCTGAAATATTGTCTCAACTGACTCATAAAGCGATATTTTTTTGCACTCGGTGCAACTCCAACCATTAACGTTCTTATCCCAAAGTAAGCACTCATAAGATAGGTTGCTACTGCTTCGCAGTCCACATGTCTGTCTATATGACCATTAAATTTTCCTTTTTGTAGGGTTGAGACCAAGTTA
>CAYGUZ010000260.1:0-3634 GCA_964353215.1 uncultured Flavobacteriaceae bacterium | reverse complement strand
AAGCCACTACTATAAAACAGATAAGCTTAATCTGTTTGCTAATTATTCTATCAATCCAAAAAAGGAATTGCGAAAAACAACAAAAGGAATAAATTTTATTGATGATACAAATTCAATTTTTTCTGTTTGGGATACTAATAATGAAGAGATTAAAAGAACAACAGCGCATAATGGAACCTTTATTTTAGATTATGATTTTAATGATAAAAACACTCTAAACTTTACCTCTAATATTTCTTTTAATCCAAATCAAGATTGGCAAAGCACGCTTAATACAGCAATAAGAAACAACCAAAATCAAATAGATTCGACTTTTGTAACCGATAATATTGTTGGAGCAGACAACACCAATTTGGCCTTTGACCTTTCTTATGTAAAGAAACTGAATAAAGAGGGTTCACAGTTATCATTTGATAGTCATTTTACAAATTATGACGGGCAGTTTTTACAAAGGATAGATTCGCGCTATTTCGACAACAATCAGAATTTTATAAGAGATTTTGGTTTTACCACAGATTCTGACCAGAACATTCAAATTTTTACAGGTCAGGTAGATTATGCCACGCCCATCGGTAGCGCTTCTTTTGAGTCAGGACTAAAATATTCTTCAATAAACTCTGAAAATACAATTGATTATTTCAATTTATCGGGAAATAGTGATGTAGTAGATGCTTCATTATCCGATAACTTTATGTATGATGAAAAGGTATATGCGGGCTATGTAAGCTTTGTAAAGAACTGGGAAAAATGGTCGATGAAACTAGGTCTTCGAGGAGAGTTAACAGAAGCTGAAGGCATATCTCAAACATTAAATCGCACTAATAATCAAGATTTTTTTGAGGCTTTTCCTTCTTTGTATGTTTTGTATACGGCTTCAGAAAAAAACAGCTTTGCATTTGATTATGGAAGAAAAGTAGAGAGACCAAGGTACAATGACTTGAACCCGTTTCGAAACTTTATCAACGAAAATGATTTTGAAGAAGGAAACCAAGGGCTTATACCAAGTTTTTCGAATAATTTCAATCTAAACTATACTTATAACAGTGAGTTTTTTATTGATGTTTACTATAGAAACAACGGAAGAATCATAGGCGACTATGTTTTTCAAGATAATACAAATTTAACACTGCGGGAATTGAAGCAGAATGCAATTGAAAGTGTTTCGTATGGCTTGGATTTAACTTTCAGTAAGGGAATCTTGAATCCTTGGTATATATATGCGTATACATCACTTTTTTATGAAGACAACACCTTTTTGGCCGAAGAAAGCGGTAATCAAGAATTTACCGTTGACGTTGATGGCATATATGTTTATTTAGCAAACTATTTGACGCTATCTAAAGACGGGTCCTTTTCGGGCGAATTGGCCTTGACCTATTTCTCCAATTTCATATACGGATCTTATATTTCTGATGAACAGTTGAACCTTACTTTAGGTTTAAGAAAAAGTCTTTGGGATAACAAAGCGGTAATATCAATTGCGGCAGAGGATATTTTGGAAAGATATTTACCTACGTATAGATCACAATATCTAAATCAAAACAATTTTTACCGAAGAAGACCAGAAACCCAATTTATCAGAGTTGGCTTCACCTATAATTTTGGGAATTTTAGACTTCAAGACAATAAGCGAGGTATCGATAAAAAAGAACGAGATCGTTTAAATGAAGAATAACAGGCATTTCTTAATACCCGCTCATTAGAATTCCACAAACACCGAGGCTAATTAAAAGATAGACACCCGTAAGTATAAAAAATATTTTCCCTGCTTTTTTCTTCTGCTTTGCAAATAAAATAAGGCCGATAATGAGGAATAAAAGGGCGGGCCCGAACATGACCAAAAAAATGAGGACGACCAAACCGTCTAAATTGCCCACCTCTAAAGAAAAAATCGAAAACATTGTAATACAGTTTAAATTAGTTCACCTATTCCACCCAGTTCTGCTGCTATATGAAAGCGGCTGCCAGAGGCGATTAAGAATCTTTTTCCAGGCTTTTTTTGTTTTGCAATGAACAGTATGATACCTATCAATAAAAATAAAATAGCAGGCCCAAACATAAAGAAGCCAATAGCAGAAAAATCATTAAAATACAGCTCTAAAAAGAATATACTCATAGAGATTCATTTTGCAATTCTTTCAACCGTTCAATCTTATCATCCCGATAAAACAAATTCATCGTCTCAAAAGGAATGATTTTATAGTCTTTGTTCACAATATGTACGCAACTCTTTTTAATAGCCCTAACATCGAAGTTATGGGCATCGATAAATTGCATAATGATAATGCGAAAGAGATTATCGTATCGCAATTCTGGCGCATCTATTTCTGGTAGGCAGCACATAATGCTTTTTAGATTTTCTGAAGCTTTCTCAACGGAATTTCCCGTACTGAACAATTCAATCATTTTGCCATGTAATTGCTCATCTTGTTCATAGATTATGGTGTTCTTACCTTCGTTCAACAAATCATCTGGATTGATATACCGCGTTAACGGACTCACCTCATCACCTAATTTCAGTGCGTAAGCCATGACTAAGGCATCTGGGTTACAAGGCACAGGAATTAAATCATCGGATTCGAAAATAGGGGATTGCTCTAAAATTTTTCTTCGTACTTCGGTCAGTGTAATTCGATTTTCATCAACCTCAAAATTTTCTAAACGACCGGCAATTTGAGTGGGCTGAAAAGTCACACCACGAACACACTTTTGCTTCAGTGCAAAATCTATGGTTTCTCCCATCTCATGGTCATTTAAACCCTTTTGAAGGGTAACTACCAAGGTGGTAGAAAGGTTTAGTTTGTTGAGGTTTTCTATGGCTTTTAAGCGAGTATCGGCAAGATCCGCGCCACGTAACGTTCGCAAAACCTGATTATCTAAAGAATCGAACTGTAAGTAAATTTCAAAATCAGGAGCGTAGGTCGCCAATCGTTGCGCAAAGGCAAAATCTTTGGCGATTTTAATGCCGTTGGTATTGACCATTAAATGCCGAATCGGTAGGGATTTGGCATAGTCCATGATTTCAAAAAACTGTGGGTGTATTGTCGGCTCGCCCCCACTAATCTGCACAACATCGGGTTCACCCTCATTTTTTACGATGACATCGAGCATCTTTTTGATTTCCTCTAAAGTACGATGTCTGCCATAGGTCGGTGAAGAGCCGGCATAACAGGTCGGGCAGGTTAAATTGCACCGGTCTGTTACCTCTACCACGGTAAGACAAGAATGCTGCTCGTGGTCGGGGCACAACCCGCAATCGTAAGGGCAGCCATAATGTGTTTTTGTATTGAAGGTTTTGGGGTATTCCGAGACTTTGTTATAGTTTCGAATATTCTTATAGTATTCAATATCATCTGCAATCAAAACCTTTGACCTACCGTGCTCTTTGCAGTTTTTCAACATATACACCTTATCGTTTTCGAAAATGATTTTGGCATCAACCCTTCGAAGACAATCAGGACAAAGGCTTAATGTAAAATCATAATAAGTGTAATTTCTTTCCGGCATATTTGATTGCTTGAATGATGGTTTTATAGTAGTACAACCAACAAATTAAGCATAATAGTTGAATGCTGCTCAGGCCTAGAAAGAAAAAGGTATTTGGTTTTAGAAATTCAATACAAAACCGGAATCC
>CAYGUZ010000259.1:0-3658 GCA_964353215.1 uncultured Flavobacteriaceae bacterium | reverse complement strand
ACCAAATAGGTGTAAAAAGCGGCACCTTTCAACACCAATTTATCATTAAAGTTCTTACTTATCCCCAACTCCGCATTATAGGCATATTCGGAAACCAAATCTGGATTTGGCACTACTACCGAACCAGGTTCGGAATCGAACACTTTTCCAATATCGTCAATATTTGGTGCCCTAAAACCAGTTGATCCGTTTAAGGTAATCTGTAAATCCGCCTTGGGAAACCAACTCATACCCAAACTGCCCGTAAGTGCCCCAGAGCTTACACTGGCCTCCTCAAAAGGAAAGGGGAAGAAGGTAGTGTCAAAATCAGCATTTACATAAACTTGGCTGTATCGTAGTCCGGACAAGAGGCTCAAATTAGGCTGAATTTGATACTCTCCATTGATATAGGCTGCTAAAGTCTGCCATGTAGAACCATCAGGATGTCTAGAAACGGCACCCGAAATTTCACCTGTATCAATGTTTAGATTTTGGCCGGTAGAGCCTATTTTATTAAAAATATATTCGGCACCATAGTACAAACGAAGATTACCGATTTTCTTGTTTTCAAAATCAAGGTTTAACGATAGGGCATCTACCTGTTCGGTTGTCGTATTTCGAACAACTTCTTGAAAGTTTCTACTAATTCTACTTTCTTCAAAAAACTGATAGGCCGCCGTAATTTTTAAACCATCGTAAAACCGATTTTTTCCCTGCTGCGTTGCTCTAAAATTGGTCATAAACCATTTTTGAGGACCATAAAACCATTCTGCAGAACGAAGGCCAGTACCAGCGTCGTCTGGTCTAATTAGACGATCGTAACGTGAATAATCAGAAGTTTCGGAATAATACAGTCCTAAATCGTAGTTCCAATTTTTGTTAGGTCGATATCTGAATTTTTGAAGGAAATTAATCTGGTCATAGCCAGAAGGTACTTGTTTTTTAGGGTCGTTATTCTGTACCAAGATGTCTTGACCATTTTCATGGGCGACAAAATTGTTTCGCAAATACGAGTCAGGGCCATGTTCGCCCATCATTAAATCACCAAAACTATTGTAAGTGAAACTAGTGTACGATGCCCAAGTTTGGTGCCCCAAGTTAAAATCTAGGTGTAAGGTATTCTCATTATTTGCAGTGGCAAACCGATAGGCCGCCTTACCTGAAAAAGTAAGGCTATCGGTATATGAAAACCTAGGATCTTGCGTAAAAAAGTTCATTACCCCACCAATGGCATCACTACCATAAATAACAGAGCCCGGGCCAAATATAATTTCGGTATTTTTAATGGTGAAAGGGTCTATCGAAATAACGTTTTGAACATTTCCGCCCCTAAAAATAGCGTTGTTCATACGTACCCCGTCAACAGAGAGTAGTAATCGATTGGTTGCAAAACCCCTAATTAAAGGGCTGCCACCGCCCAACTGGCTCTTTTGAACAAAGACCTTACCGCTATTTTGTAAGAGGTCCGCTGAGGTTTGTGGGTTTGTAAATGCAATGCTTTTAGCGTCTATAGCTACTATTTTTTGTGGAACATCTCTTCGCTGTTGTTCCCACTTTGAGACCGACATGATCACCTCATCCAATTGTTCCGCCTTTAAATTCAGATATATTCGATTACCACGTTTGGTTATTTGTGACCTAGTAGTTTTAAAAGTCTCATAACTAATATGTTTAAAAGTAATGCGTTCGTAGGTGCCAAAAATTGACAGGTCACACTTTCCATCAAAATCGGTAACCGCAGTTTTGGATTTATCTTGATTAAAAACAGCAACATTGACTATTTCATCGCCAGAATCAGCATCTAAAACGACTACCTGTTGGGCCTTGGTCGCTAAAGAAACTAGAAGAAAAAAAGTAAGCAGGGCTACATTGCGCATACTAGTGAAAAACTGCATTTAAAACGGCCAAGGACTTGGGTTTTCTAAATCCGTGCAAATGTAATTCAAAATAGAGAATTACTGATTTTAAAAGTGATTCACGGATACCCTTGGCTATTTTCATATCTTTTAATGCATCAAAATTTATGCCCAAAAGTTTTTTGAAATGCGCTGCGTTTTCATTTTCTATTAATGGGTTCAAAGTTGGGCTAGCTACAAATTGCCCTTCCTGTAGATCAAAATACCCATTTTCAGTATTAGGTTCCTCTGGATAAAAGCCCAAAAACTTGGTCAAGTTCACTAAAAACAACAAGTGAAAATTTGCGATTTTCTCATTACCATCCAACCACTTAAAACTATTTTCAAGATAATCGTATAAACCAGTGTCTTGCTGTTCTTCTTGAATACTGCTGCCCAACATCTCGGCTAAAAAAAGCACCAAACTATTCTTTACAATATTGGTGTGCAGGGTCTTATACGAATACAATACTTTAACCTCGCTAATGGTCTCTAAAGTCCCTTTGTTTTTATGGTTTGCTGTTAATTCTAATTGTGTTAAAGGTTGAAAATAAGCAGTTTTTAATTTCCCTTTTTTCGAAGCCAGAACTCCCTTGAGCAGATACGATTTTAAGCCGTCTGATTGCGTAAATGCTTTTACAATAAGGCTGGTATCGCCATATTTTAATGACGAAAGTATAATTGCTTTGGTAGTTACTTGCATGTTACAGTTAACAGATTAAAATAAACAGTGAACAGTAAAAGTAGTCTTCTTTAGACTAAACTTAAAACTGTTCACTGTGAACTGTTTACTGAAAATTGTATTAGATTACCCCCTGCGCAAGCATCGCATCGGCCACTTTTACGAAACCAGCGATATTTGCTCCTCTAACGTAGTTGCAATAACCGTCAGCGTCCTTTCCAAATTCTACACAAGAATTGTGGATGTCTTCCATAATGTCTTTCAATCTTTGGTCTACCTCTTCACGAGACCAACTAATACGAAGCGAGTTTTGTGACATTTCTAAACCGGAAGTAGCAACACCGCCAGCGTTTGAAGCTTTCCCCGGTGCGAAAAGTATTTTAGCTTCATGAAACTCATGAATGGCTTCAGGTGTCGATGGCATATTAGCACCTTCGGCTACGCATATACAACCATTTTTAATTAGTGTCTTGGCATCGTCTCCTTCTAATTCGTTTTGCGTAGCACATGGTAATGCGATATCGCAGGTAACTTCCCAAGGTGTTTTTCCTTTGTGGAATTCTGCTGAATCGTACTTATCGGCATACTCAGAAATTCTACCGCGACGGTTATTCTTTAAATCCATCACAAAAGCCAGTTTTTCGGCATCAATACCATCTTTATCATAAATGTATCCGTCAGAATCGGAAAGCGTTAATACCTTCCCTCCAAGATGTAGTACTTTTTCCGCAGCATATTGTGCAACATTTCCTGAACCTGAGATTACAACCTTTTTACCTTTAAAAGATTCTTCTTTGGTTTTCAGCATGCTATCGGCAAAATAGACGGTACCGTAACCTGTTGCTTCTGGGCGAATTAAAGAACCGCCCCAAGAGCGACCTTTACCTGTTAATACCCCGGTAAATTCATTTCTGATTTTCTTATACATGCCGAAAAGGAAGCCAATTTCGCGTGCTCCAACACCAATATCACCAGCAGGCACATCGGTGTTGGGCCCTATATGTCTATTCAATTCTAACATAAAGGCATGGCAAAAGCGCATTACCTCATCATCAGATTTTCCTTTAGGGTCAAAATCCGAGCCTCCTTTACCACCACCCAT
>CAYGUZ010000258.1:0-3662 GCA_964353215.1 uncultured Flavobacteriaceae bacterium | reverse complement strand
ATATTTAAAATTGGCGACCGAGTTCGCATGTTCGATGGCAAAGCCGTGGGCAGTATTGATAAATTGGAAAAAAACAAAGCCGTGGTCAACTATGGTATGTTCACCACCAGCGTTGGTGTGGAACAATTGGAGTTGGCGGAAAAGAAAAAATGAAAACTAACTATACCCTTTATGGTGCCGGAAGTGTGGACAGTACCGACATTATGGTACATAGCGGGAAAGTGTGCATTCGCCAGAACAGTTCCGGCGGAGAGCATCTCACTTATGTTACTCGAGCATCCGAGACGGCACTCTTCGTTTTGCTCCAGTCCCAATCGCATCGATGGGATGAGTTTGCCAGAAATAGTGCGGGTAATAACGGTAGAAGAAGCGGTATTCTCATGTTGTTGGCAGAGAAATTTGCAAACAGCGAAAAAGATCCCTATGCAGACATCCAGCAGTTCTTTAAAGACAATGCGATTAAGTATACTTCGACCTATTGGCCCGATTCGGACCGGTTTTGATGTAACGATGTCATTTCGAAAATGAGCGAAGTGCTTGAGAAATCCAGTCTAATTCTAGAGATTTCTCACCCTTCAACTATGCTCAGGGTTCGAAATGACAAAAAAATTAGAATATTCAAGAATGTTACACAAAAAAAGAGGTTCCCGCTTTCGCGGAAATGAAATAACAGCCGGCATCAAGTTGTTGAACCCAACCTGAGCGGCCGACTGTGTTTGAATTAGCTAATTAATCTATGCGTTCTACTGTAAACTCAACTTCAATATTTTGTTGAAAATTTAACGTTTGTAACCCAGACCTTTCATCGCCATCGGCTAGGATCTCAATATCTTCCAAAGGTATATTTATATTTAAGTCCCCTAATTCATCATCGCTGAATAAATCTTTATCTGTTAATTTTCCATAAATATTTACATAGTCCAATTGATAATCTGGCTTATACGGTTCGATTACTTCCGTAATTCCAATAGCATGTGTTTTTGATGAAGAAACATCAACAGTATTATCCCTATTGGTAGACCAATACGCATCATCCACACCTGGGTTGTCAGGGTTGGATCTTACCCAATCTCCGTTTGACCATAGTCTCGCCCCTATATATCCGTAAATCTCCATATCGCCACCGCTTGATCTAGAAATATTGTTTATAGTTACTCGAAATCTTGGGTAAGCTAAATCACAGTTTCTAATCGGATACTCCGTACTTAAAACGATTCTAGCTACTGGTGTTCCCTTTTTAATGAATCTCAATTTATAAGCAAGTGGAGCTCCTGGGGAATCTCTAGAATAATCACCTCCTTCTGAGATAAAGGCATAAACTTCCGATGGTCCATTAATTGCTTGTGCTGCGCCACTACCTGAACCACCAATAATTAATCCCTTTATGGTAGATTCATCTATAGTCTGTTTAAAACCTGCGTCAACAGTTCCATCTCCTGAGGCAAAAGTTGCACTCAATGCGGCATTGATCTCTGTTTCTGAACTGTTGGTTTCGATGGTATAGATAACCATTCTTCCATATGCTACCGAAGAAACAAACACAGGTGCAGTTGAGCCTAAAACACTTAGGTCCGGTAACGAGTTAAAAAGGTCACTAGGGTCGTTTGGTAAGTCCATGTCAATCGTATAATACGTTTGTAAATATTTAAGCACAAACTTATTGCGCTTAGTAGTGTTACTAAAATCTATTGCAGCACTTACTTTTTGTCCAGCTGATCTATAGTTGGCACCGATAGCCACATTCAATTGCTGCTCGGTATATACCTGGGTAATTTCAAAACTGACCCTTGCTGGCGTAGCCCCAGTAACTTCTTGATCGAGAATCGTTTTAATACCCTCTCTAACCGTTGATAATTTAGGGTCTTCAATATCAACAACAGGGCTTCCACTAATATTAGTTAGCGATGCCGATAAGGTAATTGGAGCTCTATCGCTTGTTATTGGAATATACTCTCCCGTAGGAATGGATTCGCCTTTTAACAGTGCCCCAGGATAGATTACATCAGTAGTTGGGTCTAATGAAAGTAGTTCGTCAAAGCCAGGTGATGCTTTAAAGTTCTTGACTATACATTCTAAAGCTCCATCGCGTTCGGGCACCCCTTCACTCAACTCTACTGGGGCTGGTAGTTCTTCTGGTTGTGAGAAACCGGATAGGTTGGCTACGGCAGTGTTAAAATCTGTGGATTCTTCATTTGAAAAACCTGGTCCAGGTTCTGCCTCATCTTTACTGCATCCATTACATGCAATAAATACTAAACTTAAAACGGACACATAAAGCGCTGTTCTAAAGATTGATTGTTTTGTTTTCATACTATTTGGTTTTTAAGATTCAACACCTCAAAATTATATGCAACACAGGCCCTTAACTAATTTTGGGCATGGACAAAGTATGGACAAGCGGTATGGATTTTAACATAATAGGTCATAGACACCCTTAATATTGAAAATCGAGAGAATAATTTATAACTTACTTAAAATCAAAGTTTAAAGAGATTAATTCATTGTATTTCAATTTTAATACGTATGGACTTTTTATGGACATGAACTATTTTTAGGATAGCTTTGAATTTTAGCCAAGTAGAATAATTACGTATCTTGGAAATGCTAAATGATCCTATCAAATGAAAAAACCAATTGTATTTACCTTGATCATATTACTCTCTACCCAGATTATAAATTCACAGAATAAAAAGATTGTGGATAGTTTACAGATTTTATTAGCCAATCATCCAACCGAAGATTCTATCAGAGTTGATATTCTAACGAGGTTACATGAAAAGTTAATGTTTGCAAAACCAATGGTGGCCAAGAAATATGCGCAAGAAGAACTTAGGATATCTCAAAAAATTGGCTATCAGAGTGGTATCGGCAAAGGACTTATGCATTTGGCAGATTATTATACCAATAGAAGCAATACTGATTCCGCACTTTATTATTACAAGAGGGCAAAAAAAGTATTTGCTTTAATTAATAAAGTCCGGGGTATTGTGTTTGTTAATTATTCTATAGCTGATATCGAACGAACATCAGGTAATTTTCAAACAGCTATCACTATACTCAAGGAAAACTTAAAATTGATTGAAGAAAATGAAACTCATCCTAAGGCAATTTCCAAGTTTTCTGCAGGAATGTACCATTCTTTAGGATCAGTGTACATGGAAAAAGGAGATTATAAAATTGCCGTAATTGAAACGCTAAAAGCTTTAGATCTATTTACAGAAATTAAAGATGAAGCTAGAAGGGCAGATGCACTCAAACAACTGGGTAATTTAGAATATAAATTAGCCAATTACCAAAAAGCAATTAAGTATTATAACGAGGCAATGAAAACATATGCCGATCTAAACGATGACTTCTATCTCGCCTATGCAAAAAATTCTGCAGGATTGGCATATAAAGAACTAGGTCGGTTAGCTGAAGCCAAAGAAAATCAACAAGCAGCTATAGCCTTAGCAAGAAAGAATCAAGTGCAATCAGTGCTTTCGGCTTCTTAAATAATTTAAGTCAATTATATATGCTTGAAAAAAACTATAAAGTGGCAAAAGAATTATTGATGGAGGCAAAGGAAATTGCCGAAAAGGAAGATTTGAAATTACCCTTGGCTAGTGCTTATAAGAGCCTCGCAGAAATTAGCTTTAAGAATAATAAGCATTCAGAAGCAT